>NZ_JBQRUW010000015.1:0-35691 GCF_052663305.1 Streptomyces cyslabdanicus | reverse complement strand
TGATGCGGAGAAGTACGAGGGCGACCACAGGTGCCCGTGCATGATGGCGCGGTTGATCTGGCCGGCGAACTCTCCCCCAGCCTTCGGCCGGGAGGTACCCCCTGCCGTATCCGGCGGGCGGAAACGCCCTTGAGGCTGTTGACCAGCTTGGAGACGGTGACCTTGGGCGGGTAGTGCACCAGGAGGTGGATGTGATCGCGTTCGCCGTTGAACTCCTTCAGCTCCGCCTCGAAGTCCTCGCACACCTTGCGCATGATCTCTTCGCAGCGCGTCAGCATCTCGTCGTTGAAGACGCCGCGCCGGTACTTGGTCACAAAGACCAAGTGCACATGCATCGCCGAGACAACGTGCCTGCCACGCCTGTAGTCGTTCTCCTGATCCACGAGACCAATCGAAGTAGGGTCGTGGTCATGCAGCTCCGCTACAACTACCGGGCCTACCCGGACGCCTCCCAGCGCCGTGCGCTGGCGCGTGCGTTCGGGTGCGCCCGCGTCGTGTGGAACGACTGCCTGCGCGACCGGAAGGAAGCGCACGCGGCAGGACTGCCGTACCCGAAGTCGGCAGATCTGTCCCGACTGCGCATCACCCAGGCCAAGCGCACCGAAGAACGCGCCTGGCTCGCCGACGTGTCGGCGGTCGTCCTGCAACAGTCCCTGCGGGACCTGGACACCGCCTACCAGAACTTCTTCGACTCGATCAAGGGCAAGCGACAGGGCCACAAGGTCGGCCCGCCCCGGTACAAGTCGAAGAAGGACACCCGGCAGTCGATCCGCCTCAACACCAACGCCTTCTCCCTGAAGGAAGACGGCACGGTGTACGTGGCCAAGGTCGGCCATCTCAAGGCCAGGTGGTCCCGTCGGCTTCCGGCGGCGCCCACGTCCCTGACTGTCACCAAGGACAGCTGTGGCCGGTACTTCCTCAGCTTCGTCGTGGACACCGAGCCGGACATCCTCCCCGAGTTGGAGACGGAGTCCGGTATCGACCTGGGCCTGTCCGCCTTCGCCGTCCTGTCCGACGGCAGCAAGATCGACAGCCCCCGCTTCCTGCGCCGGGCCGAGAAGAAGCTCAAGCGCCTTCAGCGGGAGCTGTCCCGCAAGGTGAAGGGATCGAAGAACCGGGCCAAGGCCCGTATCAAGGTCGCTCGCCAGCACGCCAGGGTGGCGGACCGGCGCCGGGACTGGCACCACAAGGCTTCCACACAGATCATTCGCGACAATCAAGCGGTGTACGTGGAAGACCTCGCGGTGTCCGGCCTCGGGCGCACCCGACTCGCCAAGTCCGTGCACGACGCGGGATGGTCCGCGTTCGTCGGCATGCTGGAGTACAAGGCGGTCAAGCACGGCCGCACCTTCGCCAAGGTGAACCGGACCTTCCCGTCCTCTCAGATCTGCTCGGCCTGCGGATTCAGGGACGGACCCAAGCCCCTGCACGTCCGGGAGTGGACGTGCGGCCAGTGTGCCACCGTGCACGACCGTGACCACAACGCAGCACGCAACGTCCTCTTCGAAGGACGCCGAATCGTCGCCACCGGATGGGTGGAGACGCTAAACGCCTGTGGAGTGCCGGTAAGGCGGGCACACGTGCCCGCACAGCGCGTTGAAGCAGGAAGCCCCCGGAAGAGTCAGACGACCCAGGCCGGAATCCCTGGACTTTAGGCCAGGGAGCACGTCAAATCCATCGCAGCGCGGGAACCCCGGCCGGGCGCTCGGGAGATCGGGCCCGGTACCCGCTCTCGCGGCCGTCTGTCCCCAGAGTTGGCCGCTCCCCCTTGTAAGACAAGTCGAGTAGGACGGCCGCAACTTCTCCGGCGGTCGGCGCCAACGCCTGGAGATCGCCCGCGCATTGGTGCGCCGGCCCAGCACCCTCGTGCTCGACGAGGTCACCAGCGCCCTGGACGCCGAGACCGAGCAGGTCGTGATGGACAACCTGCGGCGGCGCGGCTGCGCCTGCGTGGTGACCGCGCACCGGCTGTCCACCGTGCGGGACAGCGACGAGATCGTCGTGCTCCAGCACGGCACGGTCGTCGAACGCGGCCGGCACGGGGAACTGGTGGCGCGCGGCGGCGCGTACGCGGCGCTGGCCAGGGAGCGGTGAGATGACGGCAGCGGACGAGCCGGACCTCGTACTCGGCGCGCTCGGCTCCCTGGGCACACCGATCGACTGCTCGGGCCTCAGCCGGCTCGACCTGGCGGGGCCGCAGGTGCCGTGGCTGGTCGCGGCCGGAGCGGTGGACCTGTTCGCGGTCGACGCGGCGCAGCAGGGCCACTGGCACCACCTGGGCGGCTGCGGCAAGTCGACGCTGCTGAGGCTGCTGATCGGGCTCGACCGGCCGCTGTCCGGCAGTGTGCTGTACGACGGCCAGGACCTGGCGGCCCTGGACCAGTCGGCCGTGCGCCGGCAGTGCGGGGTCGTGCTCCAGCACGCGCAGCCGTTCACCGGTTCGATCCTCGACGTCATCCGCGGCACGGAGCCGTGCACGGCCGAGGAGGCGATGGCGGCGGCCGAACTGGCGGGGCTGGCGCGGGACATCGAGCGGATGCCGATGGGCCTGCACACGCTCGTCTCGGGAGGCGGCGCGGTCTCCGGCGGTCAGCGGCAGCGGCAGCGGCAGCGGCAGCGGCAGCGGCAGCGGCAGCGGCAGCGGCAGCGGCAGCGGCAGCGGCAGCGGCAGCGGCTGATGATCGCGCAGCCCCTGGTGCGCCGGCCGCGGATCCTCTTCTTCGACGAGGCGACCAGCGCGCTGGACAACGACACGCAGCGCACGGTGATCGAGAGCACCCGCAAGTTGAACGCCACCCGCGTCGTCATCGCGCACCGGCTGTCGACGGTGCTGGACGCCGACCGGGTCGTGGTGATGGAGGACGGCAAGGTCATCCAGCAGGGACCGCCCGCCGACCTGCTCGCGGACACGGAGGGGCGGCTGCACGAACTGGTCCGGCGGCAGATGGCGTGAGGGCCGGCCCGGACGGTCCGGTCCCGGCCCGGGTGGCTCAGCCCTGGCCCGAGCCGTTCAGTCCTGGCCCGGGACGGGCGCCCCGGAGGGGAGTCCGGCGGCGATGTACGCCTCGTAGCAGGCCTTCCACGAGATGTGGGCCCCGCCGTGTGGTCCCTCGGAGCGCTCACCGCGCGCCCTGGCGTCCAGGGCGGCCAGGCAGACCTCCCAGCCGGCGCCGGTGCGTGCGGCGGTGTTCTCGGCGGCGAGAACGTCGGTGAGGGTGAACCGGGTGTGCCCTTCCTCGGGTTCGTCGAGGTCGAAGTGGAGTTCACCGCCGCCCCACTCGAAGGACAGGTGCCGGGGCGGGTCGACGGCGAGCACCGTGCCGGTGAACTCCTCCGCGCCCGACTCCCCGCGGAAGGCCACGGTGCCGCCGGGCCGCAGGTCCGCCTCGGCGCGGAACGGGAACCACCGTGCGAGTTCGTCGGGATCGGTCACCATGTGCCAGACCCGGTCCACGGGGTGGCCGTAGGCGCGGGTGAAGCGCAGGGCGGGGCGGCCGTCGGTGAGCCGCAGGAAGGTGCCGGTGAGGTCGGTGGGCATGGGGATCAGTCCTTCGGGGTCTGCTCGGAGGGGTCCTCGGTGTCTTTCGGCGCCGCGTCCGGGTGCCGCGCCCGGGGCGTCGACGGTGCGGCGCCGCGGTGTGCCAGGGGCCGGCGGGCGGCCCCACTCCGCCCGCCGGCCCCTCGTGCGGAATCGCCCGGTCCCCGCGGCAGGGCCCGCACTCCCCAAGCGACGGGTCCCGTCTGGTGTGCGCGGGGAACGCGCGATCCCGGCTCTCAGAACGCGAAGACGCTCGTCGCCGAAGCGTTCTTCACGCACTCGTTGGCATAGGTGCGCTCGTAGGTGACACGCCTGCCCTGCCAGACGCCCTGGGCCGTGACCACGACGGGGTTGTACTCCCTGGTGCACGCCACCCGGTCACTCGGCGTCAGCGCGCCGAAGTCACCCTCCGCGCCGCTGAGTTCCGCGCACGCTTCGCGCGCGGCCGGGTGGGTGCCGAAGGGCGTCGGCGCACAGCTCAGGGTGACGGCGCGCTCCGGTACGGCATGCGCCGCGGCGACGCCGTGGCCCACGGTGAGCACCAGGGCCGAGGGAGCGCGGAGCGCGGCGGTGGCCGGCGCGGTGAGGGGCCCGCAGACGGCGGTGGCCGTCAGGCCGAGGGTCACTGCCCAGCGCGCGGTGTTCCGCATCGCGTTCTTCCTTCCGCTGGAAGTCGTCGGGTGCAAGTCGTCGGGTGCGGGACCGGCCGGTTCGGTGCCGGAGCCCGTGCGGGAGTCTGCCGAGTCCGCGACGGAAACTCACGTCGAACCCGCGGGTTTCGGTAACCTTGCGTATTGAATCAGTGGCGTGAAGTCACGGAAGGCCGGGGCGACAACCCTTTGCCCACGGGCCTGCCGATCATCGAATCCGGCCGAATGGCCTGTTTCCCGCGCCCGTCGATCGTCCTGAAACACTCCCGTTCCCCTCCCACTCCACTCCGCTCCCGCCGGGAAGACGGGAAGGGCTGGGCGAAGGATGGAGGATTCATCCACCGATGGCGTGAAAGATGGACGAACCGTCCTCTGGTGCGGTGCACGCGCGGCGCCTTAGCGTCAGCGGACCCCCGAGGACGGTGCCCTTCCCGCCGCACACCCCGCGCCGGCGAGCCCCCGTCCACCCGCCGCGCCACCACGCGCTCCACCGCCGTCCTCCGATGGAGCCCCCATGTCCCCGCAGCAGTCACCGCAGGCCCAGCCGCCCGCCCCCTCCTCCACCGCGCAGTCCCTCACCGAGGTCGAGACCCACGGCATCGAGCGCATCCCCGACGCCGACCGCTCCGCCCAGCCCCTGGACCTGTTCCGCATCGCCTTCGGCGGCGCGAACACCTTCGCCACCTGCGTCCTGGGCGCCTTCCCGATCCTGTTCGGCCTCTCCTTCTGGCAGGGCCTGGCGGCCACCGTCCTCGGGGTCGTCGCGGGCGCGCTGATCCTGTGCCCGATGGCGGTGTTCGGGCCCGTCAACGGCACCAACAACGCGGTCTCGTCCTCGGCGCACCTGGGTGTCCACGGCCGTGTGGTCGGCTCGTTCCTGTCACTGCTGACCGCCACCGCGTTCTTCTCCATCTCGGTGTGGAGCTCAGGCGACGCCCTGGTCGGCGGCGCGCACCGGCTCTTCGGCCTGCCGCGCGGCACCGCGTCGTACGCCGTCGCCTACGCGCTGTTCGCCGCGCTGGTCCTCGTGGTCTGCGTCTACGGTTTCCGCTTCATGCTGTTCGTCAACAAGATCGCGGTGACCTCCGCGAGCGTGCTGTTCCTGCTCGGCGCGATCGCGTTCGCCGGCGACTTCGACCCGGGGTACGCCGGTGTGTTCACCGCCTCGGCGGACGCGGCCACGCGGTCCATGTTCTGGCCGTCGTTCATCGGCTCGGCCCTGATCGTGCTGTCCAACCCGGTGTCCTTCGGCGCGTTCCTCGGCGACTGGTCGCGCTACATCCCGGCCGACGCCCCGCGCCGCCGGGTGGTGGGCGCCGCGTTCCTCGCGCAGATCGCCACCCTGCTGCCGTTCGTCTTCGGTCTGGCGGCGGCCAGCATCATCGCCACCAAGGCCCCCGCGTACGTCGACCCCGCGGCCCCCGACTTCGTGGGCGGGCTGCTCGCGATCTCGCCGAGCTGGTTCTTCCTGCCGGTGTGCCTGCTCGCGCTGATCGGCGGCATGTCGACCGGCACGACCTCCCTGTACGGCACCGGACTTGACTTCGCCTCGGTGGTCCCGTGGCTGTCCCGGGTGCGGGCGACCGTGCTGGTCGGCCTGCTGGCCTTCGCGTTCATCTTCGTCGGGCGGTTCGCGCTGAACCTGGTGCAGTCGATCTCGACGTTCGCCACGATGATCGTCACCTGCACCACGCCGTGGATGGTCGTGATGATGCTCGGCTTCTACACCCGCCGCGGCTGGTACGACCCGGACGCGCTCCAGGTCTTCAACCGGCGTCAGCGCGGCGGCCGGTACTGGTTCACCCACGGCTGGAACTGGCGCGGCCTGACCGCCTGGTGGGTGTCGGCGCTCGTCGGGGTGCTGTTCACCAACATCCCGGGGCAGTTCGTGGGCCCCCTGGGCAACCTGGCGAACGGTGTCGACATCAGCCTGCCGCTGTCCCTGGCGTCGGCCGCGGTGCTGTTCCTGGCGCTGCTGTGGCTGTTCCCGGAGCCCCGGGCGGTCTACGGTCCCGAAGGGCCGCGGCTGGCCCGAGCGGTCGACGTCCCGGTGCCCCCGGTCACCGGACCGGGCGTGCGGGACGGCGGTGCGGCGGCGGTGCCCGCCAAGGCCGGCTGAGCCGACGGCCGCGGCGTTGTCAGACCCCACCGCTACGTTGGCGGCATGACCAATTTCGTGATGGTGGCGGGCGCGTGGCTGGGTGCGTGGGCGTGGGACGAGGTGGCGCCGGCCCTGCGGGAGGCCGGGCACGACGTCCACGCGCTCACCCTCAGCGGCCTCGCCGAGAAGAAGGACCTGCCGGCCGGGCAGCAGACCCACGTCGAGGACATCGTCGGCCACGTGGAGCGCCACGACCTGCGGGACGTCGTCCTGGTCGGGCACAGCTACTCGGGCATCCCGGTCGGCCAGGCGGCCGAGCGGATCGGCGGCCGGCTGCGGCGCGTGGTGTTCGTCGACTCCAACGTCCCGGTGGACGGCAAGGCGTTCGTGTCCGGCGTCGGCGGCGACCACGTCCGGCGGGAGCTCGACGCGAACAACGGCTCCTGGCCGCCCCTGCCCCCGGACGAGTACGCCGGCCAGGAGCTGACCGACGAGCAGATCCAGCGCATCGTCACCGAGGGCACCCCGCACCCCGGCGCCTCGCTCACCGAACCGGCCGCGCTCGAACGCCCGCTGGGCGAGCTGCCGGCGACGTACCTCAAGTGCCTGCTGGACGGGACCGAGCCGATGCCCGCCGTGGCCGAAGTACTGAAGAGCGAGCACTGGGAGATGGTCGAAATGGACACCGGCCACTGGCCGATGTTCTCCCGGCCCCGCGAACTGGCGCAGGTCCTGGTCGAGGCCGCGGCCCGGGACTGACGAGCCGGCCGTCCGCTCCCGGAGGTGCCGACCCGCGCCTACCGGCCAGTGTCGTCGGCTGACGCGCGGGACGAACGACTTCGGGAGCGGACGGATGGCGAAGCACTGGGCGGACTTCCAGTACGAGATCGCTGGTTCATGGCCGAGTGCCGCCGCTGCGGCCGGAGAGCCTCACCGCTTCGGCATGGCGCACGAAATGAGTTTCGCGGATCGCTGCATGCTGGCACCCTCAACTGATCTGCCCACGGTGTGTGACGAAGCCTCCTGAGCCGCTGAACAGCATTGGACCCCCGGATGACACCAGCGCGTGTGCGAACCCTGCTCCGCGATCGCCGATACCGGATGTTCTGGCTCGGCCAGGCCACAAGCACTCTTGGCAACCAGCTGACCATCGTCGTCCTTCCGGCGCTGGTAGTACCCAGCAGAGGTGGCAGCACGTTCGGCCTTCTGCTCGCCGTCGAGTCCATGGTCATGGGCGTACTGCTTCTCCTCGGGGGAGTCGTCGCCGACCGCTACTCCCGTAGCCTCGTCATGGCGGCCTCGGACATCTTCCGCCTCGCTGGCGTCAGCGGATTTCTGCTCTTCGCCACCCGGGGCCCTCTTGCCCCTCTGCTCGTCGCCGCAGCCCTCACCGGGGCCGGCGCAGCGCTGTATGAGCCGGCGCACCGTGCGGCACTGGCCCAGATCGTTGGTGAAGACTTGCGGCAACAGGCCAATGCCCTCGACAGCGCCACCAAGAGGGTGGGCGGATTGATCGGGTCGCTGCTGGCTGGTCTGCTCCTCGCGAACATCTCACCGCCGAGCACGCTCCTGGTCGATCTGTTGACCATGTCGATCAGCCTGGTGACGTTGGTGTGGCTGCGGCTCCCCCGCGTCAAAGCCGTCCAGGAACAGCAAGGACAAGGGATGAGCGCGGTGTTCGCCGAGGCGAAAGCCGGGCTGGTCGAGGTCCGACGCCGTCCGTGGGTGTCAGCGTTGATGCTGCAGGGCACGGCTCAGGTCTTCTTCCTCTTCGGCCCCAACTACGTCCTGGTGCCGATGGTCAGCCAGGAGCGGTACGGCATCGAGGCTTTTGGCTGGGTAAGTGCCGCCACGTTCGTCGGATCGGTACTCGGCTCCACAGTCGGCGCCAAGGTCACTTCCAAGCGCCCCGGCCTGTGGGCCATGAACGCATTGACTCCGTGTCTGCTGACGCCGGTGTGCTTGATGGTCGAGGTGCCACTGTGGGGCTTTTGTGCGGCAATGGCAGTTGGTTCCGTCGGTGTCGGGTGCTTCATGGTCCTTTGGTACAGCGCGCTGCAGAACGAGTTCCCCGAAGAGGTGCAGGGTCGGGTCTTCGCTGTGGAGGCCCTGGCGAGCTTCGGTCTGCAGCCCGTCGCTCTGGCCGCCGCTCCCCTGCTGGTTGCTCTGATGGGCATCACACCGTTCGGGGTTCTGGCGGTGATCATCCTGCTGACATCCACCTACGCCGTGCTCTTTGTGCCCGGCACCGTCCGGCTTGCGTCGCCTCGAGGTGTCAAGGACCGCCTCGACCAGTCGGCACTGACCGCTACTTCGTGAGGAGCACCCAGGACGTGACTCAGCTTCGCTGTACCGATATCGCTCACGCGTACGGGAGTCTCACCGTTCTGGACGGTGCGGATCTGTCGATCTCGGCCGGAGAACGCGTGGGCATCGTCGGCCCGAATGGAACGGGAAAGTCGACCCTGCTGCGGATAGCCGGCGGTGACCTGCTGCCGGACAGCGGGACCGTGACCCGCGCACCGGTGTCCACCACGGTTGTCCGCCTGGCCCAGGAACGGGACTCGCACAACGGCGAGGCGGTGGGCGACTACCTCGCTCGCCGCACCGGCGTCGCGCAGGCGCAGCAGGAGCTCGACGCCGCCACCCGGTTGCTGGAGCGGCAGTTGCCCGGCGCGGACGACGCCTATGCCGAAGCATGGGACAGGTGGCTCGCGTTGGGTGGTGCCGACCTTCCCGAGCGCGCCGCCGATGTGGCGGCCGACCTGGGGTTACGGCTGGATGCCCGAGCCACGTCGGAGCTGTCCGGCGGGCAACACGCACGGCTGGCGCTTGCCGCCGTGCTGTTGGCGCAGCCGGACATCCTGCTGCTGGACGAGCCGACCAACGACCTTGACGACGACGGTCTGTCCCGGCTGGAACACCATGTCACGCACAGTCGGGCAGGTATCGGGCTGATCAGCCACGACCGCGCCTTCCTGGCGGCGACGGTGGACACGATCGTGGAACTGGACGAGTTCACCCGCCGCACCAGCGAGTACGGCGGCGGCTGGGACAGTTTCGTCGTCGAGCGCGCCGCCGCCCGGCAGCGCGCAGTCGACGCCTATGCCACCTACGAGACCACCCGGCAGCAGCTGACCGATACGGCCCGGGCCCAGCGGGAGTGGGCGCGTCAGGGTGCGGCCCGCGCCGTCAACCCGCGCCGGCAGCCCGACGGGGACAAGTTCCGCAAAGCCTCGCGGCTCGCCGGCGCGCAGAACACGGGTGCAGCTGCCGCCAAGGCGGAGCGTGCCGTGCACCGCCTTGATGCCGCGGCCCCCGAGCAGGTGAGGGAAGCGTGGCGGCTGCAGTTCACGATCGCCGAGGCCGGCACGCCGTCCGGTACGGCACTCTCCCTGCACGGAGCAGTCGTGCGGCGCGGATCGTGTCACCTCGGTCCCTTGGATCTCGAGGTCGGCTTCGGTGAACGTGTGCGGATCGCCGGCCCCAACAGCAGCGGCAAGACCACGCTGCTGAGCGCCCTGCTCGGCCGCCTGCCGCTTGCCCAGGGCACGCAGCACACGAGCGCCGCTGCCCAACTGGGCGAGGTGGACCAGACACGGGCCCTGCTGGACTCCGAGCGGTCCCCCGCCGACATTGTCGGCGAGGCAGCCGACATGGAATCCGCCCAGGCCCGCACCCTGCTGGCCAAGTTCCGACTCGGCAGGGACCTTGCCCTGCGACCGGCATCGTTGCTTTCCCCTGGTGAACGCACCCGAGCCGGACTCGCACTGCTGCAGGCACGCGGTGTCAACTGTCTCGTCCTCGACGAGCCCACCAACCACCTGGACATCGAAGCGGTGGAACAGCTCGAACAGGCCTTGGCCTCGTTCGCCGGCACACTGCTGCTGGTGACACACGACCGGCGCCTGGCCGACGCCGTCCGCGTCGACCGCACCCTCCATGTCAGCGACTACCGGCAACCGTGAGCTGCTGCCGCGCCGACTTCTGGCGGCCCGGACGTCCAACTCGGCGGTGACGCTCCACGCGGCCGAAGAGATCATCCCTGTCCTGCGAAGCCTCGGCTGCCAGGAGCTGTCAGTACGTCACGGTGATCCGCCGTGCCGGGCCGTCCACGCTGACCAGGCCGCCGTACGGGATCACCAGCTGGGGATCGGTGTGCCCGAAGTCGACGTCGAAGACCGCCATGGTCCGCGGGGCGTAGGCCGCAAGTGCGCGCAGTACCGCCTCGCGCTGCTCAGCGGCGTAACGCCGCCTGGCGTCAAGGCTGTTCGGCTGCTCGAAGGACCATGCCTTGGCTCGGCCCATCAGCAGGGCGGGAAAGCGGGCCAGCAAGCCCCGCTCGCCCATGTTGCGCAGGATGCGGAAGACCTCCTCCCCGTTCGGCAGCTCCTCGGAGGTCTCCAGGAACAGCACGCCGCCCTCGTAGGTGGTGGGATCGCGTTCGATCTCGCGGTCGGCCATCAGCAGCCAGGAGAGGATCTCGAGGTTGCCGCCCCAGGTCCGGCCCTCGACGATGCGCTCGGGCTGGTGCCAGATCCAGCCGTCGGCGGGCTGCGAGTCCGGTTCCGCGTCAAAGGTGGCCGGGTCGGCCCAGTCGCGGTCGGTGTCGCGGTAGCGCTCGGCGGGGCGGAGCTCGTACGGGCCCGAGGTGAACAGGGCCGCGCGTACCGAGTGGGCGGTCAGGGGGTGGAGCGCGTACGGACGGCCGAGCTCCGTCATCACGCCGGCCCCGTGGTAGCCGACGATGCCCAGGTTGTACAGGAAGATCAGCAGATTGGTGTGGTCGCTGTACCCGAAGAACGGCTTGGGGTTGGCGCGGATCAGGTCGCGGTCCAGCAGGGGGAGCACGGTGATCTGATCGTCGCCGCCGATACTGGCCATCACCGCCTTGATCGTCGGATCGGCGAAGGCGGCGTGGATGTCGTCGGCGCGCTCCATGGGGGTGGAGCCCATCTTTCGGGTGGTCGGGTATTCCACCGGGTGCAGACCGAACTCCTCACGCAGCCGCTTGAGTCCCAGCTCGTGCGGGAGCGGGAGGAGCCCCGGGAGGCCGGAGGAGGGGGAGATGACCGCTATGCGGTCGCCGGGCCTGGGCTTGGGTGGATACACGGGTGGTCTCATGCGGGTGAGGGTAGGAGCCCGACTTGCTGTTGCTCACCTCTATTTCCGGCGGGGTGCTCCACCCGTCGATCACCTGCCGGTGCTCCCGGCAGCGCCCACAACGCCGGTTGCTGACCGGCAGCAACGTGCCGTCAGATCCGCGGCGGCCGGCATCCGTAGCCTGCCAGGGCAAGCCCGATGTACGTACGTAGCCCTGCCTGAGTGGCCGCAAGGCCGTAAGCGGCCAGATGCTCGCCGATGTCACCCATGTCGGGGTGAGGCTTGTCCTCCACGGCGAGCTGCCGGACCACTGTGGCTGTCAGCAGACCGGTTTCCTCGGCGACCTCTCGAAGAACCGCTTCTTCCAGTCCTTGGAAGTCCTGCCCCACTTCTCCCGGGACGGTGAAGCGGGGAGCCAGATACTAAGGCTGATTGATAAGGTAACCTTAGCATGTGGATGATGACCTGGACCCCGACGAAGTCGCCTCATTCCTGCTGGCCGGTATCAGCGCGCTGGTACGACGGGTACGCCAAGTACCCGTCGACGGCGGACTCACCATGCCCGAGCGGACCGCGCTGTCGCGCCTGGATCGCTCAGGCCCCACTACCTCCTCGGCGTTGGCCCGCCAGGTGCAGATCACAGCGCAGGCCATGGGGGCGACACTCAGTGCGCTGCGGGCCCGTGGGCTGGTCGAACGCCACCCGGATCCGAACGACGGCCGGCGCATGGTGCTGTCCGTGACCGACGCCGGTGCGCAGGCGCTGAAGGACAAGCGCAACGCGCGGGCCGAACTCATCGCCCGGTCCCTGACCAGCGGCGCGTTCACCCCCGCTGAGCTGGAACAACTCGCATCGGCCGCACCGCTGCTGGAGCGGCTGGCCCAGAACATCTGACCCCGGCGGAAACAGGGGAGCGCACCGATGACGGCTTCTCCCAAGACGCGCATCCCGCGCCGCCCGGACGGCGACCGGTACAAGTGGACGACGCCCGGCGAATACGACCGCCGCCGTCTTCGTGTCCACGCTGGACGGCTCGATCGTGCTGATTGCCCTGCCGGCGAGCTTCCGCGGCGTGCACCTGGACCCGCTGGCCCCGGGCAACATCGCCTACCTGCTATGGATGATCACGGGCTACCGGTTGGTCCAGGCAGTCCTGGTGGTCACGGTGGGTCGCCTGGGAGACATGTACGGTCGGGTCCGGATCTACAACTCCGGGTTCGCGGTCTTCACCTTCGCCTCGGTCCTGCTGTCCCTCGACCCCTTCGACGACGGCCACGCGGCGATGTGGCTGATCGGCTGGCGGGTGGTGCAGGCCACCGCCGGCACACTGCAGCAACCTCCCCCACACCCTCACCGCCGGCCTACGGCGGCCCAGCAACAGATCCTGACCGGACGTGAATTCTTCCCGCACCCGCTCTCCGGGCCTTTCCACTCCGGCCTGGTCATCGCGTTCGCCTTCGGCGCCGCCCTCGCCTTCCTCGCCGCGCTCGCCTCCCTGCTCCGCGGCACCAGCCCCACCGCCAAGCCCCTGGCACCACGAACGGCCGCCACCGGCGACACCCTTGCCACTGCGACCGACGACGGGACAGAAACACCGCACGAGGAGAAAGGCCACGTGCGCCCTGATCCCGGCAACTAGCAGCTATCCACAGGAGAAACACCCATGGCGCTGACAACCATCGATCCCACGCCCGCGCTCGTTGTGATCGACCTGCAAAAGGGCATCGTCGCGGCCCACACCGACAGCCAGGCGGCTGCCGCCGTCAAGCAGGCGACGCACCTGATCACCAAACGACGGCGCAGCGCATTCCACGACACCGGGCTCGACACCCTCCTGCGGGACTTGGACGTCACCCAGATCGTGCTCGCCGGAATCGCGACCAGCTCAGGCGTGGAGTCGACCGCGCGCTCGGCCTCCGACCACGGCTACCACGTCGTCCTGGCCACCGACGCCATGAGCGACCCTGATGGCGATGCCCACCGCCACAGCACCGAACGCGTCTTCCCGAAACTCGGCGAGACCGCCACCGTCACTGACATCATCGACATGATCGAGGCAACGCGATGACTCTGCTGGGCCGCATCCTGAAGAACCGCAGAGCCGGCGAGACCCACGCGGCGTGGAATCTGCCCAATCTGCAAAGTGCCGAGTCGCTGACCCTCACCAGTAGGCACTTCGCCGACGGAGACTCCCTTCCGCTGGAGCACTGCCTCAAGAACATCGGCGGCGACAACCTGTCCCCCCACCTGGCCTGGACTGCGCCGCTGGCCGGCACCGCCCAACTCCTCCTGGTCATGGAGGACATCGACGTCCCCATAGCCAAGCCCGCTGTTCACTGCGTCGCCCTGATCGACCCGGCGGTCCGAGAGCTGGAGCCCGGTGCCCTCGACGCACGGCAGCCGGCCGCCGGAACGCAGGTGTTGCGCTCCAGCATCGGTCGCGGATACCACGGCCCCGGACCCATCAAGGGCCACGGACCGCACCACTACATCTTCCAGCTGTTCGCCCTCGCCACCCGCGTGGAGAGCACCCCCGACACAGCGCAACCGAACCGGGCACGGCCCCGCGCCCTCCTGCCCGCCATCACCGGACCCGTCCTCGCCCGCGGCCGGCTGACCGGAACTTTCGAACGCTGACCCCGGCCCCGGGCCCGCACACATGCAGCGTGCCCGGGGCTGGAGATCCAGGCACCCAGGTGATCTCGGCTCATGCCTCGCGGCTGCCCTGGTCGCCTGCCGGCCGTGCCTCCCCCCCGGAGGTGGGCGGCGCCCACGGCCCTCACATGGTGAGGTCCGGCGATGCGGGCCGGCGGGTGGACGGCATGCCCGTCCCGGCGACCGACAGCGGGCCCGGAGTCACCGACACGGAGTCCGCCGCCCAACGCTGCGCGGCGGTGTCGTCGCGGACCTTCACGACGATGTCCGCGCCCGCCTGCGTCGAGGCGGAGGCGAGGGCGAGCCCTTCCTCCGAGCGGGGCAGCAACTGCCCCTGCCCGCCCACGTCGTAGCGGACGTCGGGGGCCCGTTCGGCACCGGTCTGTGCGCAGGTGCCGAGGACGACCACACCCGCGTCGGCGTGCGAGTCCAGGCACAGGCCGGGGTCGGCGACGCTGCGCAGCAGCCCGTCGTCCTCCAGCGTCCACCGCTGGCTCCAGGCCGAGGAGCACTCGGCCAGTTCGGTGGGGGCTCCGGCCTTCGCCTCGCCCCGGACGGCCAGGCACAGGCCGGCCGCGACGTTGCGCAGCCGGGTCTGCTCGGTCGACGGGGACGGCCTGGCGGCGCCGGGCGTCGCGGAACCGGCGGGCGGTATCCCGGAGTCGGTGCCGTGCGCCGTGTCCCCGGTGCCGGTCGCGCCGGTGGACGCGGTCGGCGCGGTGCCGTCGCCGTGCGGCCACAGGCTGACGCCGAGCACGGTCGCGAGCAGTGCGGCGCAGACCACGCCGAGGCCGGTGCGCAGCGCCCGGGACGAGCGCGGGATGCCCCGGACACGGCGGCCCGGCGCGGCGAACCGGGAGAGCAGCCCGTACCGGCCGCCGCCGGTCGGCCGTCCCCCGCCGTGCCGGGCGGTGCCTTTCGCGCGCGTGGTCTGCCCGGCGCGGCCCGGACGGGAGTCGAGGTAGCGGCGGGCGCCCCAGCCGAGCACCGCCTCGGCGAGCAGCGCACCCGGTGCGTTCTCCACCTGGCCGAGCTGTCCGGCGGCGTCCCGGCAGTAGCGGCAGTCGTCCAGATGCCGCTGGACGTCCGGCAGCAGGCCGCCGCCGCGGCGGATCGGCACCTCGAGCAGCCGGTTGTGGAAGCGGCAGTCACCGGTGGGCGCGAGTTCGCGGTGGGCGCGCACGCAGCCCTCGCGGAACTTGTCCCGGGCCTCTTCCAGGGTGCGGGAGGCGGTGTCGAGGTCCATGCCCAGCAACCCGGCCGGGACGCCGAGCGGTTCGGCCTCCACCTCGGTGTGCCACAGCAGGCACTGGGCAGCCGGGGTGAGGCCCTCGAAGGACCGCTGGGCGAGCCGGCGGTTCTCCGGGACCAGGTTCGCGGCGGCCCGCATGCCCCGGCCTCCGGCGGGTTTGTGCAACTCCGGCAGGGCGGCGCACAGGCGGTCCTGGCCGGCCCACAGCCGGACCGTGTCGCGCACGGTCAGCAGCAGCCGGGGGCGCAGCGCGGCGCCCGGCTCGCCCAGGGTCAGCCGGTCGAGGACCTGGTGGAAGGCGGCCGAGGCCACCATGGCCGCGACGGGTGCCGGGGAGGCGAGGCAGATCACCGCGTAGTCGTGGACCGGCTGCCAGTGTCGTGCGGTCAGCAGGGCGACGCACTGCGCGACTTCGTCGTCCGTGCTGCCGGTGAGCCGGGCGGCGAGGGATTCGTCGGGCTCCCCGGGTATCCCGCCGGGCGGCGGGCTGGGAGGACGAGAGGGGTGGGGGGTGGGCACGAAGAGCTTCCTTTGGTACGTACCTGTGTGGAGCGGGCCCGCGGGTCTGGCACACGGCCGGCGGACGAATCGGCTCGACTCCCCAACTGTCCGTTGGAAACCGGCCCTTGCCCACGCACGGGCCGCTCAGCCTTGCACAGCTCGGCGACACACAACAAGACATACCGACAAGAGGGGCATCATTGACGGAAAGTCAGGAAGCGGGACGTCACCGGGCGCTGTGCGCGTACGCTACCGCGCGGCCCACACGTTCGCGCTCCCACCGCCACCACGCGCGCCTGTGAAGTGTGCGACATCCCTCGCTCTGTGACGTGACTTCGGGATCCGCGGGGACGTCGGGCGCCCGAACCTGATCCGTCCCCTGGGGGCACGCTTGGCGGTGGCGACGTGGCAGCGGCCAAGGTCAGATCGCGACGACTGGTGCTTGCAGTTCGGCCACCGACTCGTGCGGATTCTCGAGAAGTTGAGTGTGACCTCCCGCGCATGCCCGTCGAACCGGTAGCCGTGGGCGTCGACCCAGCGGACAAGCAGCTGGCTGGTGCTCAGAAAGCCGTGAGTCATGCCGTGGTGCACGATCGTGGCGGCGCATTCCACTGAGGGCAGCGAGACGATCCGGAGGTCCGCGTCCTCCCTGACTCCCGCGGGGACAGGGAGGCCGACGTGCACGACGATCCCGTAGTCGCCCTCAGTCTCGAAGTAGACGGTGCGAGGGCCGGTCGGAGCAATTCCGGCGGAGTTGAGCCGTCGGCGCAGCTCGTCGAAGAGCCGGCCGATGAGCGGGCCGGTCTCGTCAGGGCTGAAGCTCGTGGCTGTCGCGCTCAGTTCAGCCAGACGGACCGCGGGCAGTTGCCTGATGACGACGTCTTCCTGGGGCATGAAACCCTCGTTCTCGATCGACCGGAGCCTCGCCTCGATCTGGGCCAGGCCCGACGCCGCGTCCGCCAGGGCCGCTTCCAGCTCGGCGCGTCGCAGTCGCAGCATTCCGCGCAACTCCTCGGTGCTGATGTCCTCGTCGAGGATCGTCAGTACCTGCTGCAGTGTGAAGCCGAGGCCCTTCAGCGCGACGATCCCGTTGAGCCGGGACAGCTGTGCCGCCTCGTAGAAGCGGTAGCCGCTGGACTGGTCGACGTGCGCGGGGCGCAGCAGACCGATGGCGTCGTAGTGCCTGAGCATGCGAAGAGAAACACGTCCATGCCTGGCGAAGTCTCCGATGGTGAACATGACGCCTCGAGTGTTGGCCCTCACACGGTGGCAGGGTCAAGAGAGTGCGGGCAGGCTCGTGTGTTCAAATGTCACCAGTTCTGCGGGGGTCCAGCCTGGCGGTGACCGCGAGTGGTCACCGGCGGCGCGGCCGGCGGTCGTAGCGCAAGCGGTGTTGGGCACGGTCCGTGCCCGCCGGGAGCCGTTCCCGGCGGGCTGTCGTCGCTGGTCCGGCGACTACGACTCGGCTACGACGATGTAGAACGTCACCGCCGCGAGGAAGGGCCCGGTGGAGAAGTGGTCCAGCCAGCGTCGTGCCGCTTCCTCGGTGAAGTATCCGGCGGCCACCGCGCGCTGTGTGGTCCGCTCCAGTCCGAGGATTTTGTCGGCTGCCTGGACATCTCGGAACACGGGGGTGATCGGGATGACCGCGGGCACCGCGAATCCTGCCCCTGCCGACAGTCGGGGGAGCTGCCTGCCGATGCGGGAGTTGCGGACGACCTTGTCCGTGACGTACTGGGTGTAGGCGCGCGAAAGGCCGCTGTCCGGATGGTCGACGGTCAGGGTGTCCCAGTCCGGCTCGCCCATGACGAGCCGTCCACCGGGTCGTAGCACGCGGTGGATTTCGCTGAGTACTCGCACAGGGTCGGCGACGTGTTGCAGTACCCGGTCGGTGCGGGCACGGTCGACGGTGTGGTCGGGCAACGGCAGGTCGTGGATGTCGCCGAGTCGCACGGTGACAGTGCGCTGGTCAGTGGTGCGCTCCCTGGCGGCGTCGACCGTGGCCTGGTCGTGGTCGACACCGATCACCGTTCCTGTCGCCGTGACGGCTTGGGCGAGCGAGGCGAGATCGGTGCCGGGACCACAGCCCAGGTCGAGCGCCGTTTGGCCCGGGCGCATGTCGAGTTCCTCGAGCATGCGCCGCTTGTAGGAGCGGCCCAGGTCGGTCGCAGCGACCCGGTCGAGGTAGGCGATCGGGTCGGGGGCAGCGGTCTCGAACGCTGTTGAGGTCATGGGAGACAGTCAATCAACTCCTCTGAGCCGACGAGACTTTGGCGAGCTGATGGAGTCGGTCGGGAGCGCCGCGCGCACGCTCCCCGCCGGCGAGGATGGTCAGATCTCCCAGGAGCGGAGGCGGTCGGCGGCGCCGTAGACGTCGGTCTTGCCGGACATCAGGTCGCGGGTGAGGTCGACGAGGGCTCCGTAGGGCGGGTCGATGCCGACGCCGCTGACGAACATGTAGGCCACGGCCGTCGCGCAGGCGAAGCGGGCGTTGGCCGAGGGCAGGGGTTTGAGCACGGCGAGGGTGTGCAGCAGCGCGGCGGCCCGCCAGGCCGGGTCGGAGTCGACGCCGAGACGCGGCGGGTCGACGCGGTGGCGGGCGACGGCGGCCACCAGGGCCGAGAAGTCGTCGACCGTGGGCTGGCCCGGAAGGACCTCCTCGTGGCGCTGGAGCAGCCAGGGCACGTCGATGTGGATGACGGGGGTCATCGGTCAGGCTGCCCGCCCCTCGCCCTTCGTGGTTGCCTCGTCCTCGGGAAAGGCCGTCGCGAACTCGTCCGCGTGGGCGGTGAAGAACCGCCGGAAGGCCTCGGCGCCCTCCTGGAGGGCCCGGTGCCGGGCTATGTCCGCGGCGGCGGCCTCGCGCACGAGCGCCTTCATCGACGTGCCGCGTTCCTTGGCGATCTGACGCAGGTCCTCAAGTTCGCGGTCGCTGAACTCCACATTGAGAGCTGGCATGGCCAACACGGTACCGCGCGGGTACTTTCCCGTAAATGTCCGCTGGTCACAGCGGCGGGACGGCGGTACCAGCCGGTGGGTCCGCAACCGTGGGAGGGCGCCGCCGCGCCGCTGGGGACGCGGCGGCGTTCCTGTGGTCCGGCCCGCTCACCCCTTTCCGGAGTGGGCGGGCGGCCCGGCCGGCCGTCCCTGGTCCGCGGCGAAGGAGGCCATCCAGGCCAGCGCGGCGTTCCAGTTGATGGCCGTCTCGTTCGTCGACCAGGACTCGATGTCGTCGATGTAGCAGAACTGGCCCACGCAGCCCTGGAGTTTGCTCTGCGCGTACGGGTCCTGGATGCTGGAGTTGGCCCCGCCCGCGACGGTGCCCTTCGGCGGGTTGGGCAGGCTCGGCTCGAGCTCGTGCGCGTACCAGCGGCTGTGCTGGTTGTGGGAGCTGACCGTGCCGTAGCCGGTGACGTAGGAGATGTTGAGCGCGTTGCGGCCCAGGATGTAGTCCATGCTCTGCACCGCGCCGTCACGGAACTTCGTGGCGCCGTCGAGGTCGTAGGCGGCGCCGAGGACGCGGGCGTTGTTGAGGATCTGGCTGTTGGAGCCCCAGTCGTACATGTTGTCCGCGGGCGCGTACGGCATGCCGTACGGCTGCGCCTTCAGCGTGGCGAGGTACCTGTCCGCGCCCTTGATCACCGACTGGCGCACCTTCTCCCGGCCGGGCAGCTTGCTCGGGACGGTGGCGAGGTCGAGGCGGGCGGGCACCGCGGTGGAGGCCCAGTCGAAGCTGACGCTGCCGAAGATGTCGGCCGTGTGCAGGGGGGACTTGGTCACGTAGTCCGCGAACTGCTTCTCACCGGTGGTGAGGTAGAGCTCGGCGGCCGCCCAGTAGAACTCGTCGGTGGCGTTGTCGTCGGGGTAGGCGCCGCCGCCGATGCCGTCGTCCGGGTCCGGGTAGAGGGCGGGATGGGCGAGGGCCGCGGTCCAGGCCGTACGCGCGGCCCGCAGGGCCTTCGCCGCGAACGCCCGGTCGTAGGGCTCGTAGAGGCGGGCCGCCTGCGCGGCCGTCGCCGCCAGGTTCAGGGTCGCCTGGGTGGTCGGCCGGTGCAGTTCGCGCTTCTGCGGGTCCTGGCTCGGCAGCAGCGGCAGCCCCGTCCAGTCCTCGTCGTGGACCTTGCTGTGCGCCATGCCGGCCAGCGGCTGCCCGGCCGGCACCTGCATCTTCAGCAGGAACTCCAGCTCCCAGCGGGCCTCGTCCAGGATGTCGGGCACCTTGTTGCCGCTCTCCGGGAGGGCGAGCGTGCGGTCACCGAGGCTCGCGGGCCGGGCGGTGCGGGCGTGCAGGGTGCGCTCGTAGGTGCTCAGCAGTCCCCAGGTGGTGATGCCGCCGTTGACGACGTACTTGCCGTGGTCGCCGGCGTCGTACCAGCCGCCGGTGACGTCCAGCGTGTAGTCGCACAGGCCCGGCTGGCAGGGCACCTTGGAGTCGCCCTGGTTGGGGGCGGCGTCCAGGTGGCCGGCCGGGCGGCCGTAGCCGGGCCGCAGGTCCTCGCGGATCTCGATGCCGCTGCGCTGGGTGTAGTAGTGCTTGAGCGAGTCCAGGCGGAGCTGGTCGTAGACGTCGGCGCCGATGTCGAACGGGTGGCTCGTCTCGCCGTCGGCGACCAGGGTGAAGCCCTTGCCGCTCCCCTTGTAGGTGCCGAAGTCGATCGAGTGCACCTTCTGTCCCGAGGAGACGTCCGTGCCCCGCGGCGTGCTCCAGCCGTGCGCCACGGCGGCCCCGCGGGCGTCGCGCAGCTGCCAGGGCAGCTTGGCGCCCGCGTCGGTGACCAGGGTGGCGTTCTTGGGGCCGCCGGGCAGATAGCCGACCTGGTTGACCCGCACCCGCGGCCCGGTGTCGGGCTCGTACACCTCCGGCGGCACCCCGCCGAGGAGCGACACGTCGTCCAGGCAGAAGCGCCAGGGGTCCGCGGTGCCGCCGAGCTGGAAGGCGACCTGACCCTGCGTCGTGTCCACGGGGGAGGTGAAGGTGTACGAGTAGGTGTTCCCCGAGACGCTCAGCTGCGGGCTCACCTCGAACCAGGTGTCGTACGGCTCCACCGAGAGCCCCGCGACCGCCCGGACGACATGCGCGTCGGGGGTGCCGGTCGCCGTGAACGACATCCGGTAGCTCTCCCCCTTCACCAGGGTGATGTCGTTCTGTCCGACGGCGGCGTCCCAGCGGTTGGTGGTACCGCCGGGCACGTCCGCGCACAGCCGGCCGTCGGACAGGCCCGCGGTGACGTTGCTCGTCCACCACGGCTCGATGGTGGTGTCGAAGGTGCCGTTCCTGATCTGCTCGACCTCGTCCGCCTGGGCCTGCGAGGCGGACGGCAGGGCGGTGAGGGCCGCCCCCAGCAGGGCTGCCACGGACAGCAGGGTGGTTCTGCGTCGTTTCACGTCTGGGCTCCTCGGAGGAGGTACGGGCGACACCCGTGGGAGCGCTCCCAAGGGCGAAGGCACCATGGTTGTTGCAGCCATGACATCCGTCAACGGTCCCGACGGGACGTATTGCCCGTCCGCGCGCCCAGGCCGGCAGGGGGTCGCCGTCCGTACGATGCCGGTACGCACTAGGCTGGAACGGAAGTGACGCACCGTTCACTGTGAGTGTGCGCGATGGAGTGGCGACGATGAGCCCCGTGTATCCGTTCGACGAAGCCGCCACGGCTCGGGCTGTCGTCGACGAGCACGGCGTCCTCGTCGAATGGAACGAGGGCGCGCGCCGGCTGCTCGGCTGGGCGCCCGACGAGGTACTGGGCGAGCGGGCCGCGAACCTGCTGGCCGACGGCCCGGCCATCGCCCTTCCCGACGAGCCCCGCTGGAACGGCGTCCTCACGGTGCGGCACCGCGACGGGCGCGCCGTGCCCGTCTGGATCCTGGCCCACCACCGGCGCCCGGAGGACGGCGGCGACTGGCTCCTGGTCACCCCGCTGGAGGGCACCGGCCCCCCGGGCCCCGACGACCCACTGGCCCACGCGGAGCTCATCCAGTCCCCCTGCGCCGTGGCGATCTACGACGAGCGGCTGCGGCTGCACGCGATGAACGCCGCCATGGCGGACGTGCTGGAGGTACCGGCCGAACGCCTGCGGGGCCTGCGCCACTCCGAGATCGGCGGCCGCCGGCAGAGCGAGGCCTTCGAGTGGCACCTGCACCAGGTCCTCACCACCGGCCGAGGGAACGACGTACGGACGTATGTGCCGATGGGCGGCGACGGCCAGGTGAGCGCCTGGCTGGCACGCCTGTCGCCGATCACCGACCGGCGGGGGCGGGTGCGCGGGGTGTGCGTCGCCGCGCACGACTTCACCGAGCAGTACCGGGCTCGCCAGCGGCTGCAACTGGTCAACGAGGCGAGTGTGCGCATCGGCACCACCCTCGACGTCCCCCGGACGGCGCAGGAACTCGCCGACGTCTGCGTACCGGCCCTCGCCGACTTCGTCAGCGTCGACCTGCTGGACCCGCCCGAGCACGGCGGGGAACCCCTCACCGGGCCGGTGGCGATGCCGGCCGCGATGCGCCGGGTCGCCCACCGCTCCGTCGAAGCGGGCAGCCCCGAGGCGCTCGCCGTCACCGGGCGGACCGAGCTGTACCCGGCCACCTCCCCCCAGGGTGCCTGCCTGGTCACGGGCCACGCCGTGGTGATCTCCAAGGAGTCCGGCGACCTTGAGAAGTGGCTGTCCTGGGACCCGGTGCGTCGCCTGCACTCCGGGGAACTCGGGGTCCACGCCACGATGTCCGTGCCGATCCGGGCCAGGGGCGTGACGCTCGGGGTCGCCGTGTTCACCCGGTTCCGGCAGCCCGCCCCCTTCATGCCCGACGACGTGCTGCTGGCCGAGGAGGTCACCGCCCGCGCCGCCGTCTGCATCGACAACGCCCGGCGCTACTCCCGCGAGCGGGAGACCGCCCTCGCCCTCCAGCGCAGCCTGCTGCCCCGCAGCCTGCCGCGCACCGCCGCCCTCGAAGCGGCCTCCCGCTACCTTCCGGCGGCCCGGGCCGGGGTGGGCGGCGACTGGTTCGACGTGATCCCGCTGTCCGGGTCCCGGGTCGCCATGGTCGTCGGGGACGTCCTCGGGCACGGTGTGCAGGCCTCGGCCAGCATGGGACGGCTGCGCACCGCCGTACGCACCCTCGCCGACATCGACCTCGCACCGGACGAGTTGCTCACCCACCTCGACGACGTGGTGGCCCGGATGTCCGCCGAGGCCGGGGCCGAGGGGCGGCCCGGCGAGGTCGGCGCGACCTGCCTGTACGCGGTGTACGACCCGGTCACCCGCCGCTGCACGCTCGCTCGCGCCGGGCACCCGCCGCCCGTGCTGGTCCCGCCGGACGGCCCGCCCCGCCGGGTGGAGCTGCCCTCCGGCCCGCCGCTGGGCCTGGGCGGGCTGCCGTTCGAGAGCGTCGAGCTCCAGCTGCCCGAGGGCAGTGTGCTGTCCTTCTACACCGACGGTCTCGTCGAGAGCCGCGAGCGGGACACCGAGGCCGGCCACCGGCTGCTGTGCAAGGCGCTGGCCGCCGCCGGCGGCGGCTCCCTGGAGGAGACCTGCGACCGCGTCCTGCGCACCCTGCTGCCGGCGGGCGGCGCCTCGGACGACGCGGCGCTGCTGCTGGCCCGTACCCGCGCCCTGCCGCCCTCCCAGGTGGCGACCTGGGACGTTCCCGCCGACCCGGCGCTGGTCGCCCCGGTCCGCAAGCAGGTCGTCGACCGGCTCGACGACTGGGGGCTGAGCGGGGCGGCGTTCACGACCGAACTGGTCGTCAGCGAGCTGGTCACCAACGCGATCCGGTACGGCACCCCGCCCATCCGGCTCCGGCTCATCCACGACGAGTCGCATCTGACGTGCGAGGTGTCCGACACCACCCACACCGCTCCGCACCTGCGCCGCGCCAAGACCTGGGACGAGGGGGGCCGCGGCCTGCTGCTGGTCGCCCAGCTCACCCGGAGGTGGGGCAGCAGGCACACCGCCGAGGGCAAGACGATCTGGGCGGAGCTGGGCCTGCTCGACGACGAGTGAGCCCGGCCGGGCTCAGGACCGGTCACGCATCGGCCGGGGCTCAGGGTCCGTGGAACCCAGCCGGGTCTCACGATCCATCGAGCCCGGCCAGGGCTCAGTACCCGTCGAGCCCGGCCAGGGCTCAGTACCGGTCGACCCCGGCCGGCGCTCAGGACCGGTCGAGCCCAACCAGGGCTCACGATCCGTCGAACCGGGCCGCGGCTCACGATCCGTCGAGCCCATCCGGGGCACAGGACCCGTCGAGCCCGGCCAGCGCTCAGGACCCGTCGGACAGCCAGGGCCGCACCCGTCGGCGTGCCTCGTACAGCCGCGACTTGAGCGTGCCCAGCGGGATGCCCGCCCGTTCGGCGGCCTCGGCGTACTCCAGTCGGCAGATGTCCCGGTACACCAGCGGCGCCACCAGGTGGGGGTGCTCCCGCTCCAGCCGGTCCAGGGCCTCCAGCAGGTCCACCCGGGAGCCCGCGATGACGCTCGTGGTGCGCGGGTCGGCGTAGCGCCCGGGCTCGATCCGCGCGGGCTGCTCGGCGGCGCGGCGCTTGAGCTCCCGGTACTTCTGGCGGCAGCAGTTGGCGACGACCGTGTAGAGCCAGGTGCTGAAGCGGCTGCGGCCCTCGAAGGCGGTGATCCTCCGGGCGATCTGGAGCAGCACGTCCTGCGCGGCCTCCTCGGCGTCCTCACGGCAGGGCAGGAAACGCCCGCAGCGCCGGACCACCTCGGGCCGCACCTGCTGGAGCAGGGTCTCCAGCGCGGCACCGTCACCGGTGGCGGCGCGCCGGGCGAGATCTTCGACCGGTGCCGCGTTCTGCACGACTGGGCCCCCTTTGCGTGGATCCCGGGGCAGGCATCATAGTCGCATGCACTCCCTCGAGCGGATCGGCCGCTACCGGCTCGAACGGCGTCTGGGCACGGGCGCCTTCGGCACGGTGTGGCTCGCCCACGACGACGAGCTCGAGGCCCCCGTGGCCGTCAAGGTCCTCGCCGAGAACTGGTCCCACCGCCTCGACGTGCGCGAGCGGTTCCTGGCCGAGGCACGACTGCTGCGCAGGGCCGGTTCGTCCCGGGTGGCTCAGGTCTACGACATCGGTGAACTGCCCGACGGCAGACCGTACTTCGTCATGGAGTACGCCGACGCGGGCACCCTCGCCGACCTGCTCGCCACCGATCCGCCGCCGGTGCGCGAGGCGCTGCGGCTGACCGCGCTGGCCGCCCGCTCCGCCCACGCCCTGCACGAGGCGGGCATCGTGCACCGGGACGTCAAGCCGAGCAACGTGCTGCTGCGCACCGCGCCGGACGGCAGCCGCCGGGTGCTGCTCGCCGATCTCGGACTCGCCAAGAGCCTGGCGCAGGCCTCGGGGCTGACCCTGGCGGCGGGTTCGGCCGGGTACCGTCCGCCGGAGCAGGCCGAGCCCGGCACGGGCATCGACGCGCGGGCGGACGTCTACGGCCTGGGCGCGGTCGGCTACCGGCTCGTCACCGGCACGGTGCCCGCCGAGCCCGGCGCGGTGGTACGGCCCGAGCGGCTGCGGCCGGGCCTGGACGCCGGCGTGGCCCGGGCGCTGATGCGGGCCCTGGAACCGGACCGCGAGCGGCGCTGGCCCACCGCCGAGGCGTTCGCGGACGAGCTGGACCGGCTGGCCTCGGCCCCGGCGGGCGCCGTCCGCCCGCGCGGGCGGGGCAGGACGGTGGTGCTGGCCGCCGCCGTGGCCGCCGTCGTCGTCGCCGGGGCCGCCGTCGCCTGGGTGAACCTGCCTTCTTCGGGCTCCGACGTGGGCGTCGAGGACGCCACGGGCCGGATCGCGCTGCGGGTGCCCGACGGCTGGGGGCGCCAACTGCGCGACTCCGGCTGGGATCCCGCGGCGCTGGGGCTGCCCGCCGGGCACGAGCCGGGGCTCGCCGTCGCCGACGACCTGACCCGGTGGCAGGACCTCGGCGCCGACGCGCGCGGGGTGTTCGCCGGTCTGAGCGAGCACGGCGACGTCACCGCCCGCGTCGACGCGCTCGGCCACCCGGGCTGTCGCTACGACGGCGCCCGGGCCTACACCGGCGGGCGGTGGCACGGCCTGATCCGGACCTGGAGCGACTGCCCCGGCGGCGGCCGGCTCACGGAGTCCGCGCTCGTCCCGTCCGACGGCGGTCAGCCGCAGCTGTACGTGCAGATCCGTCAGCACGGCGGCGACGACGCGACCGACCGCGTACTGCGCTCCCTGCGTGTCACCTGATCCCCCGTTCGGGTGAGAGCCGCCCGGCTCCGTACGGGTGAGAGCCACCTCGGGGGCCGCGCGGGGAAGAAGTCACCGGGAGAAAAGTGCGGGCGACCGCGAACTTTTCGCCCGGTCCGCGCATCGGACATCCAGAACGGCGCACCCGGCGCCGTGGGCACGCGGCCAACCGCGTGCGAGCGACCCCAGGAGTGTGGAACATGGCGCACAAGTCCCCGTCCGTCCGCCGGGCGGCCCTGCTCGTCGGCGCGGTCGCCGTGCTGGGCCTGCCGCTGACCGCCTGCGGCAACGGCAGCGGCACGAGCGGTGCTCCGCAGAAGGTGACCGGCACCGCCGCGCCCGCGACCGGCGACACGACCGACGACGCCCCGGCCGGTACGGCACCCGGCACGAGCTCCGCTCCCCCGCGCGGCGCCGCGCCGCCGAGCGGCACGGCCGCAGGCTCCGTCCCGGGCACACCCGCGCACACGGGCGACACCCGCGCCCCCGCCACGAGCACCCGCTGTCACACCTCCGAACTCAGCGCGTCGGTGGGCCGCGAGAACCCGGGAGCCGGGCAGGAGAACTTCCCGGTCGTCCTGACGAACACCTCCGGCCGCGCCTGCACCCTGCACGGCTATCCCGGCGCCGCCTTCGTGGACGCCTCCGGCAGGCAGCTGGGCCCGGACCCGAAGCGGTCCTCGGGCACGCCCGCCACGGTGACGCTGAAGCCCGGCCAGAGCGCCTGGGCGGGACTGACCTTCTCCAACCCGGGGGTGAGCGGCGCGAGGACGGGGACGCCCGCCTCGCTGATCGTCACTCCGCCGGACGAGCACGACCACCTCACGGTGCGGTGGACGGCCGGCCAGGTGCCCGTGGGCGGCAACGCCTCCTCGGTGTTCCTGACGGTTCTCAGCCCCGGCACCGAGCCCTGACCCGTCCGGACCGCGGCGCTCTCCCGCGCGGGTCCGGCACGGCGCTTTGCTTTGATGGGCGGGCACCGTCGGTCACGTCCGGAGGGACACCGCTCTGAACACCCCGCTGGCCGAGGCCCTCTCGGTCGTCCTGCTCGTCGCCGTGCTCGCCTGGGCCGTCGTCCGTCCGTTCGGCTGGCCCGAGGCGGTCATGGCCGTGCCCGCCGCCGGGATCGCCGTCGCCACCGGCGCGATCCCGCTGGACCACGCGCGGGCCGAGGCGGAGCGGCTGGGACCGGTGGTCGGATTCCTCGCCGCGGTGCTGGTGCTCGCCCACTTCTGCGACGTGGAGGGCCTGTTCCGGGCCTGCGGGGCGTGGATGGCCCGCCGGGCGCGGGGGCGCCCGGTGCGGCTGCTGACCGCCGTGTTCGCGCTGGCGTCCGCCATCACCGCCGTGCTCAGCCTGGACGCCACGGTGGTCCTGCTGACGCCGGTCGTGTTCGCCACCGCCGCCCGGACCGGCGTACGGCCCAAACCGCACGTCTACGCCTGCACGCACCTGTCCAACACGGCGTCGCTGCTGCTGCCGGTCTCCAACCTCACCAACCTGCTGGCGTTCGCGGCGAGCGGGCTGAGCTTCACCCGGTTCGCGGCGCTGATGGCGCTGCCGTGGCTGGTGGCGATCGGCGCCGAGTACGTGGTGTTCCGGCGTTTCTTCGCCCGCGACCTGGCCGCCGCGGTGCCCTCGCCGCCCAGCGGTGAGCCGCCCGAGCTGCCGCTGTTCGCCCTGGTCACGGTGGCCTGCACGCTCGGCGGGTTCATCGTGGCCTCCACGTTCGGCGTCGCACCGGTGTGGGCCGCCCTGGCGGGGGCGCTGGTGCTGGCCGGGCGCGCGCTGCTGCGGCGCCGGGCGAGCGCTCTGAGCGTGGTGCGGGCCGCGGCGCCGGGCTTCCTCGCCTTCGTCCTGGCCCTGGGCATCGTGGTGCGCGCGGTGGTCGACAACGGTCTCGCCGGTGCGCTCGGGCGCATCCTGCCCGGCGGTACGGGACTGCCCGCGCTGCTCGCCGTCGCCGCGCTGGCCGCCGTGCTCGCCAACCTGATCAACAACCTGCCCGCGGTGCTGGTCCTGCTGCCGTTGACCGCACCGGCAGGACCGGGGGCCGTCCTCGCCGTGCTGCTCGGCGTCAACATCGGCCCGAACCTCACCTACGCCGGATCGCTGGCGACCCTGCTGTGGCGGCGGATCGTGCACCAGCACGAACACGGAGTGGACCTCAAGGAGTTCACCCGGCTGGGTCTGCTGGCCGTGCCGGCCGCGCTGGTGTCGGCGGTGGTGGCACTGTGGGGGGCGCTGCAGGTGCTGTGAAGCCGAAGGCGCCGGGAAACGGAAGGCGCCGGGGAAACGGAAGGAGGCCGACCGGATGCGTGTGATCACCTGGCTGGTGGAGGGCACCTGGCCCGCCTGCGTGGACGCCGTACGCACCCATGCTCCCCCCGCGTCCGACGTCGTCCTGCTGCACGTCAGCGGGCCGGACGTGCCCGCGGTGGCGCACGGCGCCTTCGCCGGGCTGCTCGGCCGCGGCCGTGTCGAGCGCGACCCGGGCGACCTGCTGACGGACCTCGGGGGCACGTCGGCGGCCGAACTGCTCGAGGCGGCCGCGGCCCGGCTCGGGCGGCCGTGCACCAGGATCGAACGGAGCGGGCGGGTGGAACGCGAGGTGGTGGCGGCCGCTCAGGACGCGGATCTGCTGGTGCTGGCCCGCGACGGCGACCGCGAGCGGCTCGGCCCGCACAGCCTGGGCCCGGCCGCGCGGTTCGCCGTCGACCACGCGCCCTGCGCGGTGCTGCTGGTGTGGCCGGAGGCCGCGCCGGACCTCACGACGATGCCCCCTCACCCGCCACCACGGCCGCCGCACCACCGCTGAGGTCGTTCAACGGCCCGCGCCGCGAGGTGGTGCCTGCCTGTTCGCGTCGTTCCACGAGCAGGCCCCCTGCCCCGTGCGCGGGGCGGTTGCCGCTCTCAGTGACCGCTGACGGCGTGCGGCGTGTACGGCCCCTCCAGCTCCTCGGCCTCCTTGTCGCTCAGCTCCAGTTCGACCGCGGCCACCGCGTCCCGCAGGTGCTCCGGCCTGGACGCGCCGACGATCGGCGCCGTGACCGTGTCCTGGCGCAGCAGCCAGGCGAGGGCGACCTGGGCGCGCGGGACCCCGCGGTCCCCGGCGACGCGGGTGACCGCCTCGACGATGCCGCGGTCGCCCTCGGTGTAGAGCTTGCCGCCGAAGGCGTCGGTGGCGCTGCGCTCGGTGGTGGCTCCCCAGTCCCGGGTGAGGCGGCCGCGGGCCAGCGGGCTCCACGGCAGTACGCCGACGCCCTGGTCCGCGCACAGGGGAAGCATCTCCCGCTCCTCCTCGCGGTAGAGCAGGTTGTAGTGGTCCTGCATGGAGACGAACGGGGTCCAGCCGTGCAGCAGGGCCGTGTACTGGGCCTTGGAGAACTGCCAGGCGTACATCGAACTCGCCCCGATGTAGCGGACCTTGCCCGCCTTCACCAGGTCGTGCAGCGCCTCCATGGTCTCCTCGACCGGTGTGTGCGGGTCCCAGCGGTGGATCTGGTACAGGTCGACGTAGTCGGTGCCCAGCCGGCGCAGGCTGTGGTCGATCTCCGTCATGATCGCCTTGCGGGACAGCCCGCCGCCGTTGGGCCCTGGCCGCATCCGCCCGTGCACCTTGGTGGCGAGCACGATGTCGTCGCGGCGGGCGAAGTCGCGCAGCGCGCGGCCGACGATCTCCTCACTGGTGCCGTCGGAGTAGACGTTGGCCGTGTCGAAGAAGGTGATCCCCGCGTCCAGTGCCTGCCGGATCAGCGGGCGCGACGCCTCCTCGTCGAGGGTCCACTCGTGCGTGCCGCGGCCGGGCACGCCGTAGGTCATGCAGCCCAGACAGATCCGCGACACCTCGAGGCCCGTCGAACCGAGCTTCACGTACTGCATCGTTGCTGCTCCTGTTCTTGGCGCGGTCGCCGGTCACGAGCCGGGGCGGCCCGTGGGCGTCCGGTTCGGAAACGTGTCCAGCAGGTCCAGTGCCCGTTCCCAGCCGAACTCGGGCCGGCCGCCGTCCGGCGCCGGTTCGCCGGAGAAGGGATCGCCGAGGCGGACGCCCATCCCGCGCAGGCGGGCGAGGCTGTCCCGGTAGGCGGGGTGGGCGGCGAGGGTGTCGGAGACGCACGGCAGCACCGCGACCGGGACGCCCATGCCGTACGTCTCGCACAGGGTCGCCAGGGCGAGGGTGTCGGCGGTCCCGGCGGCCCACTTGTTGAGCGTGTTGAAGGTGGCGGGCGCCACGACCACGGCGTCCGGCGGCGGGAAGGGGCGAGGGTCGCCCGGCGTGCGCCAGGCCGACCGTATGGGACGGCGGGTCTGCGCCTCGACGGCGGCGGCGTCGAAGAAGCCGCCCATGGCGACCGGTGTCGCGATGACACCGACCTCCCAGCCCCGTTCCTGCGCGGCGGTGATCAGCTTGCTGACGCCCTCGGCGATGCCGGCGGCGCAGACGACGACGTAGAGGAAGGGTTTCCCGGACGCGGTCCCGGACTCGTTCCCGGGCGGTGCGCCGGAGGGCCTCTGGGCCTGTTCGCTCACCCGGGAACCCTAGTCAATCCTCCGCCGCAGGGCCACGGTCCGTCGCGACGGGCACCCGGCGGACCCGCCGGGTGTCCCATTCCTCGTCCTCCTGTCCCTCCTCGCCCCCCCTCATCCTCCTCGTCCTGATGTGTTCTACTCGTCCTCGGACAGCGTGATGGCGCCCACGGGGCAGGCCCGGGCGGCCTCCCGGGCCATCGGGTCGCCGGCGCCGTCCTCCCGGCCGGGCAGCAGGGTGCTGAAGCCGTCGTCGTCCTGGGTGAACACACCCGGCGCGGTCAGGGCGCACTGTCCGGCGCCGATGCAGCGGTCCTTGTCGATCTCGATATGCATGGCGGCAGCCTCTTACCAACTGACGGGGAGTTCCAGCATCCCCTGGATGGTGTCGCCGGGTTTGAAGGGGATCTCCTCCGGCGGGGCGGCGAGCCGGAGCGCGGGCAGCCGTTCGAGGAGCGCGCGCAGGGCGATCTCCAGCTCGGTACGGGCGAGGTTCTGGCCGAGGCACTGGTGGATGCCGAAGCCGAAGGCGACGTGGTGGCGGGCCGCGCGGTGGAAGTCGAGGGTGTCGGGCGCCGGGTAGACGTCCTCGTCGCGGTTGATGACGGAGGTGGAGAAGACCACGCCCTCCCCTGCCCTGATCGTGGTCCCGGCGATCTCGATGTCCTCGGTGGCCAGCCGCAGCAACCCGTCCGCGATGGACAGCATCCGCATCAGTTCCTCGACCGCGTCCGGCAGCAGCGCGGGGTCGGCGCGCAGCTCGGCCAGCCGTTCCGGGTGCAGCAGGAGCGTGTAGGTGCCGAGGGAGATCATGTTGGCGGTGGTCTCGTGGCCCGCGACCAGGAGGATCATCGCCAGGGCGGTCAGCTCCTCGCGGTCGAGCTCGCCCTCGTGCAGCCGCTGCTGGACGAGTTCGTCCAGCAGGCCGTCGCCGGGCTGTCGCTCCTTGTGGTCGATCAGCTCCTCCAGGTACTCCGCCAGCCGGTCCCGCGCGTCCTGCGTCTCCTCGGCCGTCGGGCCGCGCAGCAGCCGCCTCGACTGCTCCTCGAAGAACTCGTGGTCGGCGTAGGGCACGCCGAGCAGGGCGCAGATCACCATGGACGGCACCGGCAGCGCGAAGGCGTGCACCAGGTCGGTGGGCGGTCCCTGCGCGATCATCGCGTCCAGCAGGTCGTCGACGATCTTCTGGATGCGCGGCCTGAGCTCGGTGGCGCGCTTGAGGGTGAAGCTCGGGATCATCATCCGCCGCTGGCTGCGGTGCTTGGGGTCGTCGACGCCCAGGAGCGCCGGCTTGCGGTCGCGGACGGCGGCGAAGCGGGGCGTGGTGGCCGGGAAGCCCGAGCGGGTGCGGTCCGTGGAAAGACGGGGGTCCACCAGCAGGTCCCGGGCGACGGCGTGGCCGGTGACGAGCCAGGCCGGGCGGCCGTCGTAGAGCCGGATGCGGGCCAGCGGCCGGGCGGTGCGCAGCGGGTCGTACCCGGTGGGCGGGTGATAGGGGCAGGCCCGGTCCTGGGGGAAGGAGACGGGTTCGGAGAGTTCGGTCAGGTCTGTCATGGAAGACCTCGCAGACGAAGGATGCGTCGTGCCGATCTTCATTAGATGCCTGGGGCACCTGAGACACGACATCATGTTCGGCCAGATCGGCGACCTGCTGGATCTGGCTGGGAACCACCCATTCCGCATCGTAATTCGATTGCCGCCCGAACGGCGCGGGATGCAGGTCCCGGGCCCCCGGGGACGGCTGGTGGCGGGTCGGTGGGGATGGATCGGGTGGGTGCGGTTGTTGAATGGCGTTGCACCATCGGTCACAGGACGCGACGAGACGAGAGGACGGCCGGCATGGCTCTTCAGGGCGAGTACGAGCCCAGCCCGACCCAGTGGGTGCGGGAGCAGGTGGAGCTGTACGAGAGTTCCGGCGGCACCAAGGGGACCACGCTGCGGGAGACGGGGCTGCCCGTGATCCTGCTGACCACCGTGGGCGCTCGCAGCGGCAGGATCCGCAAGACACCGCTGATGCGTGTGGAGCACGAGGGGCGGTACGCCGTCGTGGCCTCCCAGGGTGGTGCGCCCAAGCACCCGTTCTGGTATTTCAACCTCAAGGCCGACCCCCGGGTCGACCTTCAGGACGGTCCGGTCAAGCAGGAGATGACGGCCCGTGAGGTCACCGGGACGGAGAAGGCGCGGTGGTGGGAGCGGGCCGTGGCCGCGTTCCCCCCGTACGCCGAGTACCAGCAGAAGACCTCGCGGGAGATCCCGGTCTTCGTGCTGGAGCCGGCCGCCGGGAGCTGAGCCGCGCGAGAAAATCCGGCCGGGAGGCATGAGCCCGTCCCGTTCGGGCATGCGTCTGTCAGGCCCCGCCGCGCTCCCCCGTCGCGGCGGGGCCCTCTCGTGCCCGCTGCCCGGCGCCGCGGTGAATGCGCCGCGGAGCCGGCGGATTTCGGGGAACGTGTTCTCCAGGACACCCATCGAGCCGGGAGGACACATGAGCGGCGGGGGCGAGGGCAACAGCGCCTACGGCCACAAGGCCTTCAAGCGTTCCAGGAGTCACTTCGCGGACCGGATCACCGCCGACGGGCGGGACGGCCGGCCGGTGGAGGCCGGACGTTACCGGCTGGTGGTCAGCCGTGCCTGCCCGTGGGCGAGCAGGTCCCTGGTCGCACGGCGGCTGCTGGGGCTGGAGGACGCCCTGTCGCTGGCCGTCGTGGATCCGATCCAGGACGACCGGAGCTGGCGTTTCACGCTCGACGCCGACGGCCGGGATCCCGTGCTGGGGATCCGCTTCCTCAGCGAGGCCTACGACCGGCGGGAGACGGGCTACCCCGGCGGGGTGAGCGTACCCGCGATCGTCGACGTGCCGAGCGGTGAGCTGGTCACCAACGACTTCCAGCAGATCACGCTCGACCTCGCCACCGAGTGGAGCGCGCTGCACCGGCCGGGCGCGCCGGACCTGTACCCGCGGGCGCTGCGCGACGAGATCGACTCGGTGATGGCCGAGGTGTACGAGGACGTCAACAACGGCGTGTACCGGGCGGGCTTCGCCAGCGACCAGGAGGAGTACGAGGCCGCCTGCGCGGGGGTGTTCCGGCGGCTGGAGCTGCTGGCGTCCCGGCTGGCCGGGCAGCGCTACCTCGTGGGCGACACGATCACCGAGGCGGACATCCGGCTGTTCACCACGCTGGTCCGGTTCGACGCCGTCTACCACGGCCACTTCAAGTGCAACCTCTGGAAACTCACCGAGAACCCCGTGCTGTGGGCGTACACCCGGGACCTGTACCAGACGCCCGGTTTCGGGGACACGGTCGACTTCGACCACATCAAGCGGCACTACTACCAGGTGCACACGGGCATCAACCCGACCAGGATCGTGCCCCTCGGGCCGGACCTGTCGGGCTGGCTGAGCCCGCATCACCGCGAGGAGCTCGGCGGGCGCCCCTTCGGCGACGGCACCCCTCCGGGTCCCGTACGGCCCGGCGAGGAGGTTCCGCCGCGGGGCCGGCCCTGACGACCCGGCCCCGACGACCCGGCCCCGTGCCGGCAACCCCCGTACCGGCGAAGGAGACACCGATGGCCAAGAAGAAGCACAAGATCCCACTCGTCTACCAGCCCGTCGGCCTCGTGTTGGGCTGGGCCGGCGGTGTGCTGGCGGGCATGGCGTTCCGCGCGACGTGGAAGGCCATCCGCCACGAGGACGAGGCGCCCGAGCCGCTCGACGAGGACCGCCGCTGGGGCGAGATCCTGCTCGCCGCGGCCGTCCAGGGCGCCATCCTCGCCGTCGTGCGCAGCGCCGTCGACCGGGCGGGCGCCACCGCCGTCGAACGCTCGATCGGCGTCTGGCCCGCCAAGGTCAGGGACGACCACGGCTGACCCGCCCTGCCGTGGAAGCCCTGCGGCCGCACCGGCCGCAGGCCGCGACCGCGGCCCGCGGCCCGGCAGGGCGACCGGCCGCCGCCCCCCGGCCCGCGCCGGGGCCGGATCCCGGCCGTTGCGGCAGCCCGTCAGGTCCTCGCGGCGCCGGGCGGGTCCGGGCCCGGAGGACGCGCCGCCGGATGAGCGGGCTGGTGCGGGCGGGCTGGTCCACCATGAACGGCATGGAGACGATGCGCGCGATCGGTCAGGACGTCCTCGGCGGCCCCGAGGTGCTGCGGGAGATCGAGCTGGAGCGGCCCGTGCCCCGGCCCAACGAGGTGCTGGTGCGGGTGCGGGCGGCCGGGGTGAACCCCACGGACTGGAAGCACCGGGCGGGCGGCGGCTTCCTCGGGGAGCCGCCGTTCGTCCTGGGCTGGGACGTCTCCGGCGTGGTCGAGGCGACGGGCGTCGGAGCCTCCCTCTTCCGGCCCGGGGACGAGGTCTTCGGCATGCTGCCCTACCCGTTCGGCCACGGCTCGCACGCCGAGTACGTGACCGCTCCGGCCCGGACCTTCGCGCCGAAGCCGGGCGGGATCGACCACACCCAGGCGGGCGCGCTGCCGCTGGTGTCGCTGACCGCGTGGCAGGCGCTGGTGGAGCGGGCGGACCTCAGGGCGGGGCAGCGGGTGCTGATCCACGCGGCGGCCGGCGGAGTCGGCCATGTGGCCGTGCAGATCGCCAAGGCGCGCGGCACGTACGTCCTCGGCACCGCGAGCGCGGGCAAGCACGACTTCCTGCGCGGCATCGGCGTGGACGAGCCGGTCGACTACCGCTCCACCGACTTCGCCGAGGCGGTGCGGGACGTCGACGTCGTACTGGACACGATCGGCGGTGACACCTCGCTCCGTTCCCTGCGGGTGCTGCGCCCGGGCGGGATCGTGGTGTCGATCCTGCCGGTCGGCTCCGACGACCTCTACCGGGAGGCCGAGCGGCTCGGCGTGCGGGCGGTGCGGATGCTCGTCGACGCCGACCACCACGGCATGGAGGAGATCGCGGAGCTCGTCGCGCAGGGCGGGCTGCGCGCCGCGGTCGCCGACACCTTCCCGCTCGCCGAGGCCGCCAGGGCGCACGAGCTCGGCGAGACCGGCCGCACCACGGGCAAGCTGGTCCTGCTGATGGACTGACGCCCGGTGTCCGGTGTCCGGGCACACCCCACGGCGGTGGGGGGGGGGGGGGGGGGGGGGGGGGGAGGGGGGAGAAAGGGGGGGAGGGACGTTCTGGACGGTGTGCCGATCGGGGGGGGGG
>NZ_JBQRUW010000014.1:0-54467 GCF_052663305.1 Streptomyces cyslabdanicus | reverse complement strand
TGGTTGGGGCACCCCCAAGGTGGTTTTACTCCCGGGGGCCATCCCGCCGGGCGGCGCACCGAGGGCCGGCCCGCGTCCGGCGGCGTGCCCGGTCACACGGAGCCGGACGCGGCCCCGTGCTGTTCCAGGGCCGCCTCCAGCGTCGGCTGCGGGGGCAGCAGCCGGGACAGACCGGTGACCTTGAGGATGCGCAGGGTCAACGGATGCGTGCACACCAGGTGCAGCTCTCCACCCTGGTCGAGGACCCGGCCGCGGGCCCGGTACAGCAGGCGCAGGCCGGAGCAGTCGAAGAAGTCCACGCGGCTCAGGTCGAGCACGACCCGGGCACCGGGCCGTGCCGTGACCCGGTCGATGTGCGGGGCGATCTGCGCCTCGGCGGCGATGTCGATCTCGCCGCGGAACTCGAGCACCGTGTGCCCGCGGTCCCGGTGGACGCGCAGATGCCGGGTGAACGGCGGCGCAGGATCGTGCTGCACGACGACATTCCCCTCCAACCGGCTCCTCGTGCGACGGGCCCGGAGACCACAGCATCCCCCGGCCTTCGGGGCCCAACACCCCTACCTACTCTGCAAGTTACCCTCGCAGGAGGGAAATCCAGCATGTTCGGTTGACATATGTCTCCGCGGTGCGGCCGACTGAGGCTACTCGCCGGGCGGCGCGTCGAACAGGGCGCTGACCGACTCCCCGTTGTGGATGCGGCGTACGGCCTCGGCTAGGGCCTGTTGCGAAAGTCCCGTCGTCCGCCCGGAGGGCGGGCCTCGCGGCGTCAGGTGCGTGCTCTGGGGGTCCCCCCTGCTCGAAGAGCTTGGGGGAGTGCCGGGCCCTGGCCCTCGTACTGGACGTACTTGGGTCAGAGCCCGGTGCGGCGAGAGTGCGTGCCTGGCGTCGCGGGGCAGACGGGACTTTCGCAACAGGCCCTAGGGCCGGGGCGATGGACAGGATCCGCAGCTTGCCCTTGTGCGTCCGGTACTCCTCGTCCTCCACCGGCACGGGCACGGTGTTGGTGCACACGATCTCCAGGACGTCGCTCTGCTCGGTCAGCCGTTTGAGGGCGCCCGCCGCGAACAGGCCGTGGGTGCAGGCGACGCGGATGGACCGGGGCCCCAACTCACGCAGTCGATCCAGGAGTTCGAGCACGGTGCTGCCCTTGGCGATCTCGTCGTCAAGCACGATGACGTCCCGTCCGGCCACGTCACCGATGACGGAGCTGATGCTCACCCGGTCGTCGGCGTAGCGCTGCTTGGCCCCGGCGGCGACCCGGGCTCCGATCATCCGGGCGAACGCGGCCGCCTCCTTGGCGTTGCCCAGGTCCGGAGAGACCACGGTGGTGCGGGACAGGTCGTACTGCCGGAAGTGTTCGGCGAGTTCACGCAGCGCGTGCAGATGGTCGACGGGCACCGAGAAGAAGCCGTGCACCTGCGGGGCGTGCAGCGTCATCGCCAGGACACGGCTCGCGCCCGCCGCGACCAGCAGGTCGGCCACCAGCCGGCCGCCCAGCGAGATGCGCGGCGCGTCCTTCTTGTCGGAGCGGGCGTAGGAGTAGTGCGGCATCACGACGGTGATCCGCCCGGCGGAGGCGCCGCGGGCCGCGTCGCACATCAGCAGCAGCTCGACCAGGTGCTCCTGCACCGGCTTGACCAGCGGCTGGATGAGGAAGACGTCCCGCTCCCGGCAGTTCGCCCGCAGCTGCACCTCCAGGCAGTCGTTGGCGAACCGGCTGACCCGCGCCGGGCTGAGGGGCACGCCCAGATGCGCGCAGACCTCCGCCGCCAGCTCGGGATGGGCGCTGCCGCTGAACACCGCGATGTCTCGCACGATCCGCTCCTCGCCTGATCACTGACGACTGCCGCTCATGCTACTGATCACGCGGGAACCCGGTCGCCGCACGCCGCCGGGGCGGGCCAGGGCCTCGGGCGTTGCGACGCCGCCCGCGGCAACTTCCGGAGTGATGGCCGGAATTGGTCCGTACCACGTATTGACGCTCCCTTATCTCACTCCTTGAATCAAGGGCGACACATTCACCCCCCACCACGGTCGGCGGCCCGGGCCCGGGCCGCCGCACGGAAGGGAGAGCCGTGGTCCGTCCACGCCTGCTCCGCAGATGTCTGTTCGCCGCCCTGTCCGCGATCCTGGTCGGCTCCGCCACCGTCGGGACCGCCGAGGCCGACTCCCCGAAGGCGGCCGTCCCCACGGCGGCCGCCGCCGTCACGTTCTCCGACACCTTCGACGGTCCCGCCGGCGCGGCCGTCGACTCCTCCAAGTGGCAGCTCGAGACCGGCGACAACGTCAACAACCACGAACGCCAGTACTACACGGCGGGCAACAGCAACGCCGCCCTGGACGGCCAGGGCCATCTGGTCATCACCGCGCGCCGGGAGAACCCGTCCAACTACCAGTGTTGGTACGGCACCTGCCAGTACACCTCCGCCAGGCTGAACACGTCCGGGAAGTTCTCCGCGCAGTACGGGCACGTGGAGGCCCGGATGCAGATCCCGCGCGGGCAGGGCATGTGGCCCGCGTTCTGGATGCTCGGCACCGACCTCGGGCAGGTCGGCTGGCCGAACTCCGGCGAGATCGACGTGATGGAGAACGTCGGTTTCGAGCCCTCCACGATCCACGGCACCATCCACGGCCCCGGCTACTCCGGCGGGGACGGTATCGGCGCGTCCTACTCGCTGCCCGGTGGCCAGCCCTTCGCGGACGCCTTCCACACCTACGCCGTCGACTGGGCACCCGACTCGATCACCTGGTCGGTGGACGGCACCGTCTACCAGCGCCGCACCCCCGCGGACCTGGGTGGGCGGAGCTGGGTGTTCAACAAGCCGTTCTTCCTGATCCTGAACCTCGCCGTGGGCGGCGACTGGCCGGGCGACCCGGACGGCGCCACCTCCTTCCCGCAGCAGCTGGTGGTCGACTCGGTCTCGGTGACCACGAGTGACGACGGGCCCGCCGGCGGCGCGATCCGGGGCCTGGCCGGCAAGTGCGTGGACGTGGCCGGGGCGAGCCCCGCCAACGGCACCCCGGTACAGCTCTACGACTGCAACGGCACCCCCGCCCAGCAGTGGACGGTCGCCTCGGACGGCACCCTGCGCGCGCTCGGCAAGTGCCTGGACGTCACGGACGGCTCCACCACGGACGGCGCCACCGTCCAGCTGTGGGACTGCACCGGCGGACCCAACCAGAAGTGGGTGGTCTCCTCGGCGCGGGACATCGTCAACCCGCAGGCGGACAAGTGCCTGGACGTCACCGACAACAACTCCGCCAACAGTACCCGGCTGCAGATCTGGACCTGCACGGGTGGCGCCAACCAGAAGTGGACGGTGGGCTGAGCCCTCGGGCCGGCACCAGTGCCCGCGGCTAGGGTCTTCCGTTTGGATCAGGCCGGCATGATCCAAACGAGAGGCCCTAGGTCCTGTCGTCAAACTCCCGTCGTCCGCCCGGAGGGCGGGCCTCGCGGCGTCAGGTGCGTGCTCTCGGTGTGCCGGGCCCTGGCCCTCGTACTGGATGTACTTGGGTCAGGGCCCGGTGCGGCGAGAGTGCGTGCATGGCGTCGCGAGGCAGACGGGAGTTTGACGACAGGGCCTAGTGCACGGTCCAGGTGAACTTGTCGCCGCCGACCCAGCGGACGACGTCCGGATCGTCGAGGTCGTGGACGTTGATGCCGAAGGCGGCGGCGGCCTCCAGGACGTCGATGACGGTCTTCGCCTCGCCGACCACCTCGCCGTCGATCTCCACGATGCGGAAGGGCGGACTGCCCGGCTGCACGGCGAGCACCAGGATCCGCGGCCGGGAGATGTGCAGGGCAGCTTCGGTCATACCTGCAAGGGTAAAACGCCGCCCGCGGCGACGGGTTTCCGTCGGACACCGGAGTGCCGCGTGATGCGGTCCCGGTGGCTCCGGGGAACCCTGGGGGTGGAGGTGGCGATGGACCCTGTCGAGGCACTGGACCGGATCGCCTTCCTGCTGGAGCGGTCCCTGGCGCCGACCTACCGCGTGCGCGCCTTCCGCACCGCCGCCCGGGTCCTGTCCGGACTGCCCGAGCACGAGGTCGCCGAGCGCGCCACGGCCGGGACGCTCCAGTCGCTCAAGGGCGTCGGCCCGAAGACCGCCCAGGTGGTGCGGGAGGCACTGGCCGGGCAGGTGCCCGGCTATCTGCGCGCGCTGGAGGACGAGGCGGACGCGCCGCTCGCCCCGGGCGGTGAACGGCTGCGGGCGCTGCTCCGCGGCGACTGCCACCTGCACTCCGACTGGTCCGACGGCGGCAGCCCGATCGACGAGATAGGCCGGACCGCGGCGCGCCTCGGGCACGAGTGGGCGGTGCTCACGGACCACTCACCGCGGCTGACGGTGGCCCGCGGGCTGTCCGCCGAGCGGCTGCGCGAGCAGCTGGAGGTGGTCGCGAAGCTGAACCGGACCTGGGCGCCGTTCCGGCTGCTGACCGGCATCGAGTGCGACATCCTCGACGACGGCTCGCTCGACCAGGAGCCGGAGCTGCTGGAACGGCTGGACCTCGTGGTGGTGTCGGTGCACTCCACACTGCGGATGGACGCCCGCTCGATGACCCGCCGCATGGTGACCGCCGTGCGCGACCCGCACTCCGACGTCCTCGGCCACTGCACCGGACGGCTGCTGACCGGGCGGCGGCGGCCGGAGTCGGAGTTCGACGCGGACGCGGTGTTCGCCGCGTGCGCCGAGACCGGCACGGCCGTGGAGATCAACAGCCGCCCGGAGCGGCTCGACCCGCCGCGGCGGCTGCTGCGCCGGGCCGTCGGGGCCGGCGTGCTGTTCTCCGTCGACACCGACGCCCACGCGCCCGGCCAGCTGGACTGGCAGATCCACGGGTGCGCGCGGGCCGAGGAGTGCGGGGTGCCCCCGGAGCGAGTGGTGACCACGTGGACCGCGGAACAGCTACTGGCCTGGACCCACGAGCGCCGGACGCCCTGAGGCACCTGGTGCTCGTCCGCGCGGTCCGCGTCGGCCGGCCGGGGCCGGGTACTCGGTGGTTCGCACTGTCCGCCGCCGAGAGGAGCCGAAGGTGAGCAGCGCTTCGGGCAGCCGGGTCGTCGTCACGGGCGCCACCGGCAATGTCGGCACAAGTGTCGTACGCGTTCTCTCCGAGGATCCGGAGATCGGGTCCCTGCGGGGGCTGGCCCGCCGGATCCCACAGTGGTCGCCGCCGAAGACGCAGTGGGCCTCGGTCGACCTGTCCTTCGAGCAGTCAGGGCTGGCCGGGGAGTTCGCGGGCGCCGACGCGGTGATCCATCTGGCCTGGGCCTTCCAGCCCACGCACGACCCGGCGGCCACCTGGCGCACCAACGTGCTGGGCAGCATCCGGGTCTTCGAGGCGGTGGCCGCCGCACGGGTGCCGGTCCTCGTGCACGCCTCGTCGGTCGGCGCGTACTCACCGGGGCCGAAGGACCACGCGGTGGACGAGTCGTGGCCGACCCACGGCTGGCCGGACGCCGCGTACTGCCGGGAGAAGGCGTATCTGGAACGAGCCCTCGACGTCTTCGAGCGGGACCACCCGGACGTGCGCGTGGTCCGGATGCGCCCGGCCTTCCTGTTCAAGCGGGAGTCGGCGAGCGAGCAGCGCCGGATCTTCGGCGGCCGGTTCCTGCCGGGGCAGCTGGCCCGGCCCGAGCTGATGCCGTTCCTGCCGGACGTCCCGGGCCTGCGGGTGCAGGCACTGCACACGGACGACGCCGCCCGCGCCTACCGGCTGGCGCTCGCGCACGAGGTCCGGGGGGCGTTCAACCTGGCCGCCGAACCGCCGCTCGACGCGCGGGTGCTGGGCGAACTGCTCGGCTCCCGGCCCGTACGGCTGCCGCGCACCGCCGCGCGTTCGGCGATCGCCGCCGCGTGGGGGCTGCGCCTGCTGCCCGCGTCCCCCCAGCTGTTCGACGCGGTGCTCCACCTCCCCCTGATGGACTGCACCCGGGCCCGCACCGAACTGGGCTGGCGCCCGGAGCGTACGGCGACCGAGGTGCTCCAGGAGTTCCTCCAGGGAATGCAGCGGGGCGCGGGCGAGGAGACGGAGCCGCTGCGGGGCCGCAAGGTCGGATGAGCCGCGGCGGGCCCAGGGGCGGCCCCGGAGGTGTCAGCCGTGCGCCCGCAGCGCCCGCATCTGCTCCTCCAGCGGGCCGAGTCCGACGTCCCGGCGGCGCTCGTCGAGGGTCTGCGGGTGGCGGACGGGGTACGGGCGCAGGGTGGCGGGGTTGATCCGCGTGCCGTAGAACTGCGGCTCGCCCAGTTCCACGGCGCAGTGGTCGGCGATGTAGGCCAGGTGGACCGCGGGGCAGCGGCCGTCCGCGGTCGCCTGGGCGATGAGCTCCCGGCAACGCAGCCGGAAATCCAGGTCCGGGGCGTGCAGCAGGATCATCAGGGCCGCCGTCGACGCGGCCCCTCCGACGGCCTCGACGGTCGGCCAGCCGTGCCGGCGCACGATCGCGGCGAGCGCCTCGGCGTTGTCCCCGCGGCACCGCGCCACACGCCGCCGCCGCTCCGCCGTGGGCGCGGCACCCGCATCCCGCGTCGACTCCCGGTCCGCATCGGCCCTGCGCACCAACTCGGCCGCGACCGGAGAACCGGCCTCCCCCGACAGCGCCAGGGCACCCTGCCCAACCGGCACCACCGCACCCCGGCCGCCCGGCGGCACCGCGCTCTGCTCGCCCGGCGGTACCTCGTCCCGCTCCGCCGGCGACACCGCTTCCCACTGCCCCGGTGGTGGGGCTGTCTCGGGCTGTCCCGGTGCCGGTGTGTTCGAGAGTGCGTGGGGCGTCCGGGCCGTGGGGTCCCCGTTCGGGTCGTGGGGTGTCGTGGGGGTGTCCACGGGGTGGTCCGGGGAGGCCGTCATGGTGCCGTGCCCCCGCGGCGGCGCAGCGTGAACCAGACTCTCTTGCCGGGGCGACCGGGCTCCGGCGGGGCCATGCCCCAGTCGTCCGCCAGCGCGGCCACGATGGCGAGTCCGCGTCCCGACTCGGCGGTCTCGTCGGCCGATCGCGGCCGTGGCAGCACCGGCGAGGAGTCCGCCACCGTCACGCGGAGGATGTGCGCGCCCCCCTCGATGGTCACGGTGACCGTGTCGTGCGGGCCGGTGCGCGCGTGCTCGACCGCGTTGGCGAACAACTCGTCCGTGGCGAGCACCGCGCCGTCGCGCTGATCGGCCGACAGCGGCAGCCGGGCGAGCTGCCCGGCGACCAGACGCCGTACGGCGGCCGCCCAGGAGGGGTCGGCGGGCACGGTGGAACGGATGCGGAAGGGTTCGTCCGCGGCGGCGGCCCCCGCGGAGCCGGCCGGCCGGTGCCCGGTGTCCGCCGGCGCGGGCGGCGGCCCGGGACGCCGGGCGCTGGATGCCGTCATCGGTCCTCCTTCGGAAGCGGCGGCGCGGCGCCCCGCGTCAGGACGGCCACACGCGCCCGCGTACCCCTGGCGGGGCCGGGGGCCCGCGGGCTCCTCGACTGTCCGTCGGTCACGGTGGCCATCCAGGTCTCGCGTCGTGTTCCCGTGCGGGCCGGGCTCCACATCTGGCAGAACGTCAGTTCTGTTGCTGAAAAGCGCAGTTGGCCGGTACGACGACCCGCTGCGCGACAGCACTTCCTGTCACTATGGTCTCGGACACACTCGGCCCGCAACCTGCGTTCTGATAATTTCAGAACGTTCACGAACACCCTGCCTCTGTCGTCGACGACATGCCACACTGCACGCGACGAAGGCCGTTCGGGAGGTAGGACGTGAGGGAGAACCGCTCAGGCGGGAGCGCGCCCACCGTCCTGCGGATGGTCCTCGGCAAGCGGGAGTCGAAAGAGTCGTGGACGATACGGTGCTGCGCCGTCCCGTCGGCGGTCCCGCGGTGATGCGGGCCCAACCGGACCGGCTCGTCGAGGTGCTCCGGATGCCGAGGGTCAGCGTCCGGGTCATGCCCTACCGGCCGGCGGAACCGGTCGCACGGACCAGGGACATCCTGGGCGAACTGCGTAAGGAGTTGTGATCCATGGCATCCAACGCCCCTCTGAACAGCGGCATGCCGGTCGGCGACCTGGGCACCGAGGGCTGGCACAAGCCCTGGAGCGACACGAACGGCAACTCCTGCGTCGAGGCCAAGCGCCTTCCCGACGGCAGGGTCGCCCTCCGCCAGTCCACCGACCCCGAGGGGCCCGCGCTGCTCTACACCCGGGAGGAGATGATCGCGTTCCTGCGGGGCGTCAAAGCAGGCCAGGCGGACTTCCTGGTCGACTGAGCCCGCGGCGACGTCATCCTTATGAACTCCGGCTCTGCGTACGGGTGTTGACGCTGGGTTGAAGGACGACAAGGTACTCCGGCAGCTGCTTCGCACGGACATCCACGGCGGCTCTACGGCGCCGTGCGCAGGAAGTCCGCCAGCGCCTCCAGAAGCCGGTCGACGTCCTCCTCGTCGTTGTACGGGGCCAGTCCGATCCGCAGCCCGCCGGTGTCGCCCAGGCCGAGCCGGCGGGAGGCCTCCAGGGCGTAGAACGCGCCCGACGGCGCCGCGACGGCGTGTTCGGCCAGGTGGCGGTAGGCGTCGACGGTGCTGCGGCCCTCGATGGTCAGCAGCAGGGTCGGGGTGCGCTCGGCCGCGCGCGAGCGCACGGTGATCTGCGGGAGCCGGGACAGCTCCTCCTCGATCCGGCGGCGCAGCGCGTCCTCGTGCCGTTCGAGCGAGCCGAAGGACGTGCGGAGCCGTTCCCTCCGGGTGCCGCGCGCCTGCGGATCCATCCCGGCGAGGAAGTCCACCGCGGCCCGCGTGCCGGCCAGCAGTTCGTAGGGCAGGGTGCCGAGTTCGAAGCGCTCGGGAACCGCGTCGGACGAGGGCAGCAGCTTGTCCGGGCGCAGGGTCTGAAGCAGGTCCGGACGGCTCGCCACGACGCCGAGGTGCGGGCCGAGGAACTTGTACGGGGAGCAGGCGAAGAAGTCGGCGCCCAGGGCCGCGAGGTCGACCGGGGCGTGGGCGGTGTGGTGCACGCCGTCAACGTAGAGCAGGGCGCCGCTCTCGTGGGCCAGGGCGGCGATCGCGGGCAGGTCCGGGCGGGTGCCGATCAGGTTGGAGGCGGCGGTGACCGCGACCAGCCGGGTGCGCTCCGACAGCTGGTCCGCGACGTGCCGCGCGGTCAGTTCACCGGTCGCCGGGTCGAAGTCGGCCCAGCGCACGACGGCTCCCACGGCCTCGGCGGCCTGGACCCAGGGACGGATGTTGGCGTCGTGGTCGAGCCGGGTGACGACGACCTCGTCGCCGGGCGCCCAGGTCCGGGCCAGCGTGCGCGAGAAGTCGTACGCCAGCTGGGTGGCGCTGCGCCCGAAGACGACCCCGGACGGCTCGGCGCCCAGGAGGTCCGCCAGGGCCCGACGGGCGGCGGCGACGCACTCCTCGGCGTTGCGCTCGCCGGCCGTCGCCGGCCCCCGGTTGGACAGCGGACCGGCCAGCGCCTCGGCGACGGCGTCGATGACCGGCTGCGGCGTCTGGCTGCCGCCCGGCCCGTCGAAATGGGCCCACCCGGCCTTCAGGGCGGGGAACTGCGCGCGGACACCGGCGATGTCATGCGTCACGGGCTACTCCTTCGAACGCTCCTGGCGCGGGATACGGCCCCCATGATCCATCGCCCCGCGCCCCGGGGACAGCCCCCTACGTTCCGCGTTCCTCCAGGGCCGTCCGCCAGGCGGGGACCGGGTCCTTCGGGGCCGGGTCGGCGCGGCGGCCGCCGCGCGTGAAGAAGTCGGCGAGGGGGAGGATCGCGGCGCCGACGGTGACCGCGTCCGGGCCGAGTCGGCCCAGGTCGACGGTCACCCGTTCGGCGGGGTGGCGCAGGGCGTACGCGGTCGCGTGGCGGCGTACCGCGGGCAGGAAGCGGGGGCCGAGCTGGAGGCCGGCCCAGCCGCCGATGAGGATGCGCTCGGGCTGGAAGAGGTTGATCAGGTCGGACAGGCCGGCGCCCAGGTACTCGGCGGTCTCCTCCAGCACGGCGAGCGCCACGGGGTCGGCGGCGGTCCCCTCGGGCGGGTAGGCGGCGGCGAGCAGCGCGGTCAGCGCGGTCTCCTCGTCGGTGCCCCGCGGCGGACGGCCGCCCTCCTCGCGCCAACGCGCCAGCAGGGACTCCGCGCCGGCGTACGCCTCCAGGCAGCCGAGGGCGCCGCAGCGGCAGCGGCGCCCCCGTACACGTACCGTCAGATGCCCCCACTCCACGGCACGGCCGCGCTCCACCTCGGGGGTGACCAGGCAGGCGCCGACGCCGGAGCCGAAGAGCACCACGACCGCGTTGCGGGCGCCGCGCCCGGCGCCGAACCACATCTCGGCCTGGCCCAGGGTCTTGGCCCCGTTGTCGATGAAGTACGGGACGCCGTCCGGGAGCCGGGAACCGTCGCGGAGCAGGGACTCCAGGGGCACCGCGTCCCAGCCGATGGTCTGCCCGTGCACGACGGCACCGCGGTCGGGGGTGGGCTCGACGATGCCAGGGACGCCGATGCCGACCCCGAGGAGGCGCTCCGGGGGCAGCCCGGCCGTGGTCAGGACCTCGGCGATCCCGTCCCGGATGTGCCCGGTGATCACGTCGACGTCGTGGCGCTGCGGCTCCAGCGCCCGTTCGGTGCGCGCCAGTTCGGTGAGGGTGAGGTCGAACAGCTCGACCCGGACCCGGGTCTCGCCGACGTCCACGCCGATCATGTGGCCGCTGCCGGGCACGACGCGCAACAGGGTGCGCGGGCGGCCGCCGTCGGAGTCGACGCTGCCGGCCTCCTCGACCAGGCCGTCGGCGGCCAGGTCGGCGACGACGTTGCTGACCGAGCCGGAGCTGAGGCCGGTCGCGGGGCCGAGCTCGAAGCGGCTGAGGGGGCCGTCGAAGTAGAGCCGTTGCAGTACGGCCGAACGGTTGCCCCTTCTGAGATCGCGCACCGTGCGCCCGTTCCGCCCCGCCATGTGGCTCCCCTCCCGAACCATGCCCGAGCTGCAACATACCGCCGCGGGCCGTCCGGGCGCGACTTCTGCGGGCCCTTAGTCCACGCAATAAATTAAGAGGTGACGGTGAGTCGGGTGATCTCCTCGAGGGCGGCGGACAGTTCGGGGGCGACGTGATCGCGCACCCAGCGTTCGTGCTCCTGCCCCAGGGCACGCGGAATCGTCTCGGTGAGCATGATCAGATACAGGTAGCTGCGGTACAGGGCGAGCCGTAGCCGGGCCGTCCGGCCGAACTCGGCCCGGCCGCCGGCCGCGCGGTAGCCCGCGAGGAAGGCCCGGTCCTCGCGGATGTCCCCGAGCAGGGCGAGCGAGACGAAGTCGGCCGCGGGATCGCCCCAGAACATGCGCTCGCCGTCGATCAGGCCCCCGATGCGCACGCCGTCCTCCGAGCGGTCGACGAGGATGTTGCCCGGCCACAGGTCGAAGTGGACCAGGCGGGGCACGGCGACCTCGTCCAGGGCCTCGTACGCGGACCCGGCCGTGCGGGCGATCTCGTCGACGGGCCGGGGCAGCCGGGCGCCGTAGCGGCGGGCGTCGTCGAGGACGGCGGCGTACATGGCGGTGAAGGCGGTGCGCCAGTCGGGGGCGAGCGGGCCGAGCGCGCCGGAGGGGTAGCCGAAGCCGGGGCCGGTCACCTGGTGGAGCCGGGCCACCTGGCCGCCCAGCCGAGCGCGCAGGTGCGCCGCTTCGGTGTCCGTCACCGACGCGTCCCACGGCTCGCCGGGGCAGGCCGTCATCAGCAGCTGGCGCCGGTCCGCCTCCTCGCCCTCCGCGACCACGCGCGGCGCCGGCACTCCGGCCCGCCCCGCCCTCCGGCAGAACTCGGCCTCGCCGACCAGGAGGTCCCTCTCGTAGCGCAGTCCGGGAGCGGTCGGGGCGGGCGGGACCTTCAGCACGTAGCGGGTGCCGTCGGCCAGGCGCAGCTCCTCGACGCTGTTGTAGGTGCCGCCGCCCAGCGCACGGAGCCGGGCGAGCCGGCCGGGCGGGACGCCCGCGGCCCGCAGAGCGCGCCGGGCCCGCCCCCACGACCGCGTCGACGGGGTGTCCGGGTCACCGGAATCCGCGTCCCCGACAGCCACGTCCTCGACAGCCGTGTCCTCGAAATCCATTGGACCCCCCTCTCGGATCCTGCTTACCCTAGCCGCAAAACTAATCCCTTTAGGAAACATTTTTCCCGTCATCCCGGAGCCCCCATGAGATCACTGACCGAGCAGGACGTCCGCAACTCGTTCGTCAACTGCTCCAAGGGCGAGGCCAAGCGCCTGTCCCTGCCCCGCGACCTCGGCGACCGTCCCTGGGACGACCTGGACTTCCTGGGCTGGCGCGATCCCGGAGCGCCCGACCGCAGCTATCTGGTCACCGAGCAGAAGGGCCGGCTCATGGGCGTCACCCTGCGCTTCCCCGCCTCGCAGCGCGGGTTCCTGCACCGCAGCATGTGCTCGATCTGCCTGACCACCCACCGCGGGGGCGGGGTCTCCCTGATGACCGCCCGCAAGGCCGGAGCGGCGGGCCGCGAGGGCAACTCGGTCGGCGTGTACATGTGCACCGACCTCGCCTGCTCGCTCTACGTGCGCGGGAAGCAGGTCCCGGACTCCGGCGCGCGCTTCGAGGAGAGCCTCACGCTGGAGCAGCAGATCGCCCGCACCACGGCCAACCTGGCGGCCTTCCTGGACAAGCTGTACGCCTGACGGCGCCGCACGGTCACGTTCGACCCCCGCGCGATCGGGGAACTGCGCAAGGGATGCGGAAGGTACGTGACTGGACCTCGCCCCTGCTCCGGCTGGCGAAGCGGCACCGGGACCCCGTGGTCGTGCAGGCGCTGCGCTCCACGACGGCGGCGACGATCGCGTATGTGATCGCGTTGCGGCTGAGTCCGGAGCCGGCGCCGCTGACCGCGCCGCTGACGGCTCTGCTCGTCGTCCAGGTGACCCTCTACTCCACGCTGACCACCGGCATCCGCCGCGTGAACTCCGTGGTGGCCGGAGTGCTGGTGGCCATCGCCTTCTCGCTGCTGGTGGGGCTGACCTGGTGGAGCCTCGCACTGGTGATCCTGGCGGCGCTGGCGGTCGGGCACATGGTGCGGGTGGACGAGTTCGTGCCCGAGGTGGCGATCAGCGCGATGCTGGTCCTCGGCGTCACCGCCGTGGGCAGTACCGCCTCGGCGCGGGTCGAGGAGACGCTGATCGGCGCGGGGGTCGGGCTCGCCTGCAACCTGCTGCTCGCTCCCCCGGTGTGGACCGAACAGGCCGGTGCGTCGATCGAGGGCCTGGCCCGGCGTGTGCGGCAGCTGATGCTGCGGCTGGGCGAGGAGGCGGCCGGGCATCCGCCCGTGGAGCTCGCCGCGCAGCGGCTGCACGAGGCGCGCCGGCTGGACCACGACATCTCCGAGGTGGATGCCTCCCTCCGGCAGGCCGAGGACAGCCTGCGGCTCAATCCGCGGGTGCGCGAGGGCATGCTGCACCGGGTGGTGCTGCGCACCGGTCTCGACACGCTGGAGATCTGCACGGTCGTGCTGCGGGTGCTGGCGCGCACCTTCACCGACCTGACGAAGCGGCGGGCCCCCGAGCCGATGTTCTCGCCGCAGACCGGAGCCCTGGTGCAGGAGTTGCTGTCCGAGATCGCCGACGCGGTGGTCAGCTTCGCGGTGCTGGTCACCACGGACGTCAGCGCGAGCGCCGAGGAGGCCGAGGCCCGTCTGGCCGCGGAGCTGCGGCAGACCTCGGCCACCCGCGACAAGGTGGCGCGGCTGCTGCTGGAGGAGGCGCAGCGGGACACGACCCGGTGGCAGCTGTACGGCGCGGTACTCACCGAGGTCGACCGCATCATCGACGAGATGGACACCGAGCACCGCTCACGCCGGCTCCTGGAGGAGCTGGACCGCTACAACCGCGCCCAGCGCGAACGCGCCCCTCGGCTGCCCCGGCTCGGGGATCGGCTGGGCGCGCCGGTCCGGCAGCGGCGGAACCGTGAGGGCGTCGCGCGGCGTTCTGTGCGAGAGGGGCGCGGTCGTCCGACGGCGCGGTCCTGTGAGGGAGGGGAGCGGGCATGACCGAGGCGAAGGTGCGGATCGACGGGAACACGCTGCGGCTGCCGGGCGGTGTGGCGGTGCGGTTCGTGCGCACCCTGCGGCTGCCGGAGCGGGGGACGCATCCGCTGCCGCCGGGGCTTGGCGAGTTCCCGCTGCGCCGGGTGGCCGACTACGCGGACTCGGTGCCCGAGGAGTGGCGGGCGCGCGGCGGGGTGATGCTGCCGGTGTACCTGCGCGAGGCGATGTGGCTGAGCTTCGCGGGCACGACGGAGCCGGCCGCCCTCCAGGTCGGCGTGGGCAAGGTGTGCGCGGTGTCGGGCCGGCCGTGGAGCGACCGGCTGCGCCGCGACCCGCAGAACTACGTGGTGCTGCCCCGCCAGCCGTGGCTGGACGGCATCAACTCCGGCGAGGGCACCGTGCGTCAGTTCGTCGCCGTGCCGCTGGGCCTGGGGGCGAGCGTCGAGGGCCAGGTCACGGGCGAGGAGGTGTGGGGCGGCGTGCAGGTGCAGTCGTTCCCGCTGAACGACGCCGAACTGGCCCGGTGGCGCGAGGAGGAGCGGCTGCGCCGGCGTCGGGAGGCGGCCCGGTCGGCCCAGATCTTCGGTGGCGCCCCCATGGCGGCAGCGGCCCCGCCCGCGCCCGGCGCCGCGCCGGCCGCCCCCCGCCGGGCCGCGCCCGCCATGGGGCTCGGCGTCGGCGGCTCCATGCGCCAGGAGGTGTACCGGGACGACCGACCGCCGGGCGCCTGGTCCGAGCGGCCCGCCGGGCGGGTGTTCGTGCACCTGGTGACGCCTCCCCAGTGGCGCCGCATCACCGGCGAGGCTCCCCCGCCGTCGCCCGTGGACCGCGCCGCGTACACGAACGCCGGCCTGCCCTGGTTCGACTACTACGACCAGGACGCCGAGGACCTCGCCCCCACCGACGCGCTGTCGGCCGTGCGCCCGGCCGGTGACTGGCTCGGCGACGACCACGAGCCGTGGCAGGAGCCGTCGCCGCACCAGGTACACCCTCTGAAGGACGCGCCGGGCAGGCCGGTGGAGGACGGGGACTGGTAGCCGCGCCGACCTCCCACCTCACGCGACCCGGGGCACGCGCGTGCGCGCACGTGCCCCGCGTCCACCCGGACCCGGGGCACGTGCGCGCAGGCGGACCGCGCGTCCATCCCGGACCCGGCCGACCGTCGTCGTCCTGCACCAAGCGTCTCGCTCCGGGCTCCGGGCTCCGGGCTCCGGGCTCCGGGCTCCGGGCTCCGGGCTCCGGGCTCCGGGCTCCGGGCTCCGGGCTCCGGGCTCCGGGCTCCGGGCTCCGGGCTCCGGGCTCCGGGCTCCGGGCTCCGGGCTCCGGGCTCCGGGCTCCGGGCTCCGGGCTCCGGGCTCCGGGCTCCGGGCTCCGGGCTCCGGGCTCCGGGCTCCGGGCTCCGGGCTCCGGGCAAGGCATACCGGCGATGGACGCGGCCCGCGACCTGCGGGACCTGTGGTGGAGTTCGGCGTGCGGGGACGACCTGGGTGGCGGCGGCGAGGGGGTGTCGGTGCGCAGCCGCGGCGTCCTGCCGCGGTTGCGTGGGAGCGGTGGCCCGCGTCAAGGTGGCAGTCACGATCGGGGCAGCCGACGACCTGAGGTGCGGGCATGGACGGTGGTGCGAAGGCATCGGGAGAAGGGTCTCCCCTGACCGGGCGGAGCCCGGAGCCCGGGGGAGGCTGGAGCAGGCGGCGGTTCGTCGGAGCGCTGGCGGGAGCCGCCGCCGTGGTGGCGGTCCCGGCTCCCGCGGCCCCCGGGTCCGGGTCCGCGCCCGGGAGCGCGCCAAAGGCCGCCGCGAGCGGCCGGGAGCAGGCGGCGAGGCCGTCCGGGCGGCGGCCCCTGTACCTGGGCACCTACACCTCCGTGCCGGGCGGCGGCAAGGGCATCGGCCTGGCGGTGTACGACCCGGTGTCGGGCTCCGTCGGCGGCCGGGGCACTCTCGCCGAGGTCGCCGACCCGTCCTACCTCGCCGTGCATCCCGACGGCCGCACGCTGTACGCGGTCGACGAGCGGACGAACGGCGGCGTGACCGCGGTGCGGCTCGCCGACCGGAGGGTCCTGGGCACCCGCAGCACCGGCGGGGCGGCGCCCACCCATCTGTCCGTGCACCCGAGCGGGCGCTGGCTGCTCAGCGCCAACTACGGGTCCGGCAGCGTGGCCGTGCACCCCATCGCCGCCTCGGGCGCGCTCGGCGAGCGGGCCGACCTGGTGACCCACACCAGCCCGCCGCCCGGACCCGGGCAGCAAGGGCCGCACGCCCACCAGGTCATCACCAGCCCCGACGGCGGCCACGTCCTCGCCGTGGACCTCGGGACCGACACCGTCTACACCTATCGCCTGAACACCGGCACGGGCCGCCTCACCGAGGTCTCCCAGGCGCACACCCGGCCCGGCGCCGGACCGCGCCAGCTGACCTTTCACCCGAACGGCCGATACGCCTATCTCGCCAACGAGGTCGGCGACACCGTCGCGGTCTGCGCGTACGACCGGTCCACGGGGCGGCTGACCATCGGCGCGACGGAGTCGACGGGCGGGGGCACGGGCGCGAACTATCCGTCGCAGGTCCTGGTCACGGCCGACGGCCGGTTCGCGTACCTGGCCAACCGGGGCCACAACACCCTGGCGCGCTACGCCGTGGAGGCGGGCGGGGCCCGGCTCCGGCTGCTGGGCACGACCCCGGTCGCGGGCGACTTCCCGCGTCAGATCGCCTTCTCGCCCGACGGCGCGCTGCTGTTCGCCGCGAACCAGAAGTCGAGCACGGTCAGCGTCTTCCACGTCGACCGCGCGAACGGCGCGCTGCGCCTGGCGGGTACGCCGTTCCCCTCACCCGTCGCCGTCTGCGCGCTGCCGCTGTAGGGCGCGCGGGCAGGATGCGGCGCCCGCCTGGAGCAGCAGGGCGTGCATGCGTTCGGTGAGCGCGGCGACGTCGTCGGCGGGTGTGTGGAACGGCAGGCGGACGTCGCCGTGGCCGCGGGCGCGTTCGATGCGCAGGGTCAGTGCGTGCCGGTCGACGGCGAGCGGCCGGACGCGTACCGCGCCGTGCAGGCTGTCGGGTCCGACCAGCCGGGTCAGCCGCTCCACCGCCTCGGGATGGGCGTCGGCGAGGTGGGTGAGCAGACCGGCCTCCGCCAGGGCGAGCGGATCGGGCGCGGCGGCGGTGAACTCCTCGATGCCGACGACGACCGTGCCGGACGGCTGCCGCAGCACGACACGCGCGGGATGGAACACCAGGTGCCGGGCCTCGGGGACGAGCCGGCCGGCGAGCCGGAGCCGGGCGCGGATCCGGTCGCGCACGGGGACGGGGGCGACGTCGGCGAACTCCAGGACGGCCGACGGCTCGCCGCGCGGCGCGCGGATCGCGGCGCTGCCCAGGGCGCTGTCCTCGGGCACGCGCAGCACGACGCGGCCGTCCCCGCGCACGGTGTGGGCACCGACGTACTCCTCCCGTCCGCCCTGCGCGGTCACCGCGCAGGACCAGGCGGCGGCGAGCACGGACCGCGCCCGCTGGGCCGCTCCTGGCACCGCCGTCCAGGTCTGGCTGTCGTCCATCCCTCAACCTCCTTCTTAGGTAAGGCTTGCCTAACCTATCGAAGATCGGGGGGCGTGCCAACCAGGGAGGGCGTCGTCGACCGGGCGGTCAGCTCCGCGCCGTCCAGTGCGCGGGACGGGAGACCGATCCGGGCAGCCGGGTGCCGGTACTGCCCCGGGCCGCGTCAACCTGCGGCTGGGTGAGGAAGAACGCGCCGGTGAGATCGGCGTCCGTCAGGTTCGCGTTGCGCAGGTCGGCGCCGATCAGGTCCGCGTCCCGCAGATCCGCTCCGGTGAGGTCGGCGGCGATCAGGCAGGCGCCGCGCAGACTGGCCCCGCGCAGGTCCGTCCGATTCAGCCGGGCCCCGATCAGGTCCGCGCCGCGCCGGTCCTTCGGCCGTCCCTTCCCGCGCCGCACCCCGGCCCGCGCCAGCTCACTGGCGCGCAGCAGCAGGACGTTGACCTCCCGGCGGTGGGCGTCCACGTCCAGCGCGACGAGTTCGACGGGCGGCAGGAGGGTGAGCTGTTCGGTCCGCTCCAGCGCCCGGCGCAGCTCGCCGTGCACCGGGCGGGCGGCGCCCAGGGCGAGCGCCTCGGTCACGTACCACATCAGCTCGTGCAGGTGCCGCACGACCGGGAACACCTCGAACATCAGCCGGGCGTCCTCCCCGTCCTCCCCGGCCGTGCGCCAGTCCCGCCCGCCGAAGACGACCTGCGAGACCTTCTGTCCCGCGCCGAAGCAGTCGTAGACCGTGCACCCGGTGAAGCCCTGCTGCCGGAGCCGCGTGTGGATGCCGCACCGGTGGTCGTCCCGAAGGTTCGGGCACGGCTTTCCCGCGGGCTTGTCCAGGGCGAAGTCCGCGGAGGCGGCGAAGGGCAGGGCGACACAGCACAGCCCGAAGCACCGCGCGCAGTCGCCGCGCAGTCCGCTCCGGTCGTGCCCGGCGTCTTTCCGGTCTTGCATGGTGTGTCAGCCTTCTGATCGTGGTGTGCGGGGCCCGGACGGGCGGTTCACCGCAGGAAGGCGGCGGTGGCCGCCACGAACCGGTCGGCGTCGTCGAGCCACGGGTAGTGCCCCGCACCGGGCTGGACGACCCGTTCGGCGTGCGGGAAGATCCCGGCGTACTCGGCCATGGCGGCGGGAGGCGAGTTCAGGTCGACCTCACCGGCGAGCACGAGCACCGGGGAGGTGAACCGGGCGAGCGCCGCCCGGGTGGCGTCCGGGTCGAAGGCGCCGTCGGCGGCGTACGCGGCCGCGGCCTCGGCGTTCTTCTGCGCGGCGTCGGCGGCGTCGAGGGCCCGGGCCGCCGCGTCCCAGCGGCCGTGGCGGAGCGGCGCGAGCGCCTGCCAGTGGGCGTCCGCCGCCCGGCCCGCCGTGATCTCCTCCAGGGCCGCGTACGCCGCCGCGAACCAGGGCTCGCCCGCACGCCGCCGCGCCGTCTCGCGCCGGTCCTCGCCGGTGACCTCGATACCCACGGCCAGGACGCTCGGCGTGATCAGCGCCAGTCTGCCGACGCGTTCGGGGTGGCGGGCCGCGTACAGCGCCGCCAGGTTCGCGCCGGCGGAGTGCGCGAGCACGTCCACGCGCTCCACGCCCAGATGCTCGCGCAGTGCCTCGACGTCGTCGACGAGCCGGTCGCAGCGGTAGCTCGCGGGGTCCCGCGGGACCGCCGATCCCCCGGTGCCCCTGAGGTCCGGCAGCACCAGCCGCCGGTGCGCGGACAGACCGCCGAGGTCGCCGAGGTAGTCCGAGGCCCGCATGGGTCCGCCGGGCAGGCAGATGACCGGAGGGCCCTCTCCGAGGACGCGGTGGGCGAGGGTCGTCGCGTCGTACGCGCGGTGGTGGTCGGGCATGGCGACGACCCTGTCAGGACCGCCGCCCGCCGGGCAACCGAGTTCCCGGCCCCGGGCCGCTCAGCAATCCCGTGCGGCCGCCAGGTCCAGGTGTCCGAGCCGTTCGGGGTCGGCCAGGATGTACATGTGGGTGATCCGGCCGTCGGCGACGACCACGCCCATGACCGACAGCGGCCCGTCCTCGGGCGCGTTGGCCATCCCGACCGAGCCGTTGACCAGCACCAGGCGGGCCGTCCCCGCGTACTGCGAGAACGTGAGGGCCTGGGCGGCCACCGTCCTCGCCCCGTGGACCACCTTGGAGGCGGCCGCGCCCCGGGCGAGCACGCCGGAGTCGACCCGCAGCACCACGTCCGGGTGGAGGACCGCCACCAGCGCCTCGAAGTCGCCGCCGCGCGAGGCGGCGAGGAAGGCCTCAAGCACCTGCTTCTGCCGGGCGAGGTCGGCCTCGACGGACGGGGTGGCGCCCTGCACCCGGCGGCGGGCGCGGCTGACGAGCTGCCGGGTCGCGGCGGCGCCGCGCTCCACGATCGGCGCGATGTCGTCGAAGGGCACCGCGAACAGGTCGTGGAGCACGAACGCCAGCCGCTCGTCGGGCCGAAGCGTCTCCAGGACGACGAGCAGGGCGAGGCCCACCGAGTCGGCCCGGACCGCCTCCTGCTCCGGGTCGGTCGGGGTCAGGGACCGGATCACGGGGTCCGGGACGAAGGTGTCGAGGGTGTCGTCGATCGGCTCCTCGCGGCGGGCCCTGCGCGCACGCAGCAGGTCGAGGCAGACCCGGCCGGTCACGGTGGTGAGCCAGGCGCCGAGGTTGCGGATGGCGCCGGTGTCCGTGCGGGTCAGCTTCAGCCAGGTCTCCTGGACGGCGTCCTCGGCCTCGGGCACCGAGCCGAGCATGCGGTAGGCCACCGCCCGCAACTGCCCGCGGTGCTCCTCGAAGTTCCGTGCCAGGACTTCCTCGTCAGCCATGCCGGCCATGTCCTTCCCACCCCGTTCCCCCGTGTGTCCCGAGCATCCTAGTGCCGCGTCAGGTGACGTTTGCCCCGCCGCGGCACTAGGCCTCGGGGTCACGGACGTGGACCGCTCCCGCCGAGGTCACACGTCGCCGCGGACCAGACCGAGCAGCCGGTCCAGGACGCGGGGCCCGCCGGCCCGGACGCCGTCGTGCTCGAACTCGTCGGTGACCCAGGTGCGCAGGCCCCGGATCGCGCGGGCGGTACCGAGGGCGTGGGCGGTGTCGACGTACATGTCGTCGTGGTAGACGGCCGCGGCGACCGGGACCTCGTTGACGGCGAGGCGGGCGGGGTCGTACAGGGGCTGCCAGTCGGTGCGGGCGGCGAGCACGTCGGCGGTCTCGCGCAGCGGGCGCAGCGCCGGGTCGCAGTCGAACATCCAGGGGTGCACGCTCTCGCCGGTGAACAGCACCGGCCCGTCGCCGGCGAGGGCCTTGGCGGCGTCGAACTGCGGGAACTCCGCGCGGACCCGCTCGGCCGACCAGGCGGTGGGGCGGGCGTCCTGACCGTAGATCGCCTCGTGGACGAGGGCGTACAGCGGGTGACCCGCGTACGACAGCAGGCCCTGCACCTCCTCCTGGAAGGCGTCGGACAGTTCCGGGCCGTTCGGGGTGCGGACGAAGGCGTGTTCAAGGAGGAAGTGGAGTCGGTGGCCGCCGTCGCCACTGCCGAGCATGATGCCGAGCGACTGGAACGCCTCGACGGTCAGCCGGTAGCCGTTCGGGAGCACCACGTCGTGGGTGAGCAGGTGGTCGGCGATGCGGCGGGCGCGGTCGACGTCCTGCGGGTAGCGGGCGTAGTGGGCGGCGACCTTGCGCTCGATGCGCGGGTAGGCGGCCCGGTAGACGTCGTCGGCGTGGGCGTCGAGCGCGGGCAGTCCGCCGGTGATCAGGGCGGCGGCCATGCCCTCGGGGTGCGTGGACAGGTAGTTCACGGCGCAGAAGCCACCGAAGCTCTGCCCGAGGACGGTCCAGGGCGCGCCGCCGGTCAGCTCGGGACGGATCGCCTCGCAGTCGCGGACGATCGAGTCGGCGCGGAAGTGCGTGAGGTAGTCGGCCTGTGCGGCGGCGCCGCCGCGCAGCGGCAGGGTCTGGCGGTTGGCGGGCGTGGAGTGGCCGGTGCCGCGCTGGTCGAGGAGCAGGACCCGGTAGTCCTCCAGGGCGCGGCCGAGCCAGGCCTGCCGTCCGATGAAACGGTTCGCCCCGAAGCCGGGACCGCCCTGGAGGTAGACCAGCCACGGGAGGTCCCTGTCGGCCTTGTCCCGCGCGACGGCCTCACGTGCGTAGAGCTCGATCGTCTCCCCTGCCGGGTCGTCGTGGTCGAGCGGCACGGTGAAGGTGCGGTCGGTGAGGACGACGCCGGGGTGGCGGTAGCTGACGGTCAAGGGTTCTCCCGGGACGGAGGGTTTACGGCCGCGTCCCAGTTCAGCACATGTTCCTCCGTCGTCCGAGCGCGGGGAGCAGGAATTCGTGTCGCGTGCGCGGTGGACGCGTCAGTAGGTGGCCGCCGGGCGCCCGGGCAGGCTGGAGCTGCGTACCACCAGCTCCGGCTGGAGCACCACCCGGCGGTGCTCGTGCACCGCCGGTGCCCCCGGCGCCTCGGTCTCCTCCAGCAGCAGCTCCGCCGCCAGGGCGCCCATGGTGACCGCGGGCTGGCGGACCGAGGTGAGCGGCACGGCCGCGGCGGCGGCGAACTCGATGTCGTCGTAGCCGACGATGGCGAGGTCGTCGGGGACACGGACCCCGGCCGCGTACATGGCCTGCAGCACGCCGAGGGCGAGCAGGTCGTTGGCGCAGAAGACGGCCGTGGGCCGGTCGGCGAGGCCCAGGAGGCGGGCGCCGGCGTCCCGTCCGGCGGCCACGTCGAGGCGCTCGGTGGGCAGCTCGCGCAGCGCGTCGGGGCCGAGACCGGCCTCGGCGAGCGCGTTCAGGGCGCCGGTGCGGCGGTCGCGCACCTGGTTCAGGCCGGGCGGCCCGCTGACGTACGCGAGGGAGCGGTGCCCCGCGTCCACCAGGTGCCGTACCGCCAGGGCGCCGCCCGCCACGTCGTCCACGGAGACCGAGCACTCGGTGGCGCCCTCGGCGACCCGGTCGACCAGGACGAAGGGGATGCCGTGGCGGCGGAAGGCGGCGATGTTGCGGCCGGTGGCGTCGGCCGGAGTGAGCAGGACGCCGCGCACCCGCTGTTCGGCGAAGAGGGCCAGGTACTCGGCCTCCTCCCCGGGACTCTGCGCGCTGTTGCAGACCATCACGCCGAGCCCGGCCGCGCGGGCCGCCCGCTCGGCGCCCCGGGCGACGTCCACGAAGAAGGGGTTGCCCATGTCGAGGACGAGCAGCCCCATGATCCGGCTGCGGCCCGCACGCAGTTGGCGCGCGGACTCGCTGCGGACGTAGCCGAGCCGGTCGATCGCGGACTGCACGCGGACCCGGGTCTCGGTGGCGACGGTCTCCGGACGGTTGATGACGTTCGAGACCGTGCCCACGGAGACACCGGCGGCGCGTGCGACGTCCTTGATACCCACCGATGGGGCCATCGGGCGGAAACCTCCAGGGATGCGAGGAGCGGCGGGTGAGCCTTCACAGTATCGTCATGGCACCGCACGTCCGAGCCGGTCAGAGGGGGGCCTGCGGCAGACCCTAGAAGTCGAACTGGTCGATGTTCCCGGCGTTGAAGACGGTCGGCTTGCCGAGGTTGATCAGACCGTCCTTGCCGATGGTGTACGACCCCATGGCGCCGGCCTCGAAGGTCTCGCCCTCCTTGCCGGTGATCTGCCCGGAGGAGAGGGCGACCGCGGTGTACGCGGCCAGCTCGCCGAGCTTGGCCGGGTCCCACAGCTCGAAGGCCTCGACGGTGCCGTTCTTGACGTACTTGCGCATGTCGTTGGGGGTGCCGAGGCCGGTCAGCCTGACCTTGCCCTTGTACTTGGAGCCGGACAGGTACTGGGCGGCGGCCTTGATGCCGACGGTGGTCGGGGAGATGATCCCCTTCAGGTTCGGGTACTGCTGGAGCAGGCCCTGGGTCTGCTGGAAGGACGCCTGCGCGTCGTCGTTGCCGTAGGCGACCTTGACCAGCTTGACGTCCTTGTACTTGGGGTCCTTCAGCTCCTGCTTCATGTAGTCGATCCAGGTGTTCTGGTTCGTCGCGGTCTGCGCGGCGGACAGGACCGCGATCTCGCCCTTGTAGCCGATCTGCTGCGCGAGCAGCTGCACCTCGGTGCGGCCGAGGTCCTCGGCGGACGCCTGTGAGACGAAGGCGTCGCGGCACTCGGGCTTGGTGTCGGAGTCGTAGGTGACGACCTTGATGCCGTTCTTCATGGCCTGCTTCAGCGCGGTGCACAGGGCGCCCGGGTCCTGCGCGGACACGGCCATCGCGTCGACCTGCTGCTGGGTGAGGGTGTTGACGTAGGAGACCTGGCCGGAGGTGTCGGTGGCGCTGGACGGTCCGACCTCCTTGTACGTCTCGCCCAGTTCCTCCAGGGCTTTCCTGCCGCCGCCGTCGGCGGAGGTGAAGTAGGGGTTGTTGACCTGTTTGGGCAGGAAGCCGACGGTCAGGCCCTTCTTGGTGGGAGCGTTCGGGTCGGCCTTGCCGGCCGGGGAGGCGACCGCTCCGCCGTCCTTGCCGACGTCGCTCTTGGTGGTGCCGCCGCAGGCGGTGGCGGCGAGGACGAGGGAGGTCGCGGCGGCGAGGGCCGCGCAGGTGCGGCGGATCGTCGACTTGCGCATGGTGAACGTCCTTTACGAGGGTGGCGGGGTGGGCGGAGCGGTTGACGAAGTCGGTGTGGGCGCCTTGGACGCGGGCGCCGAGGAGACTCGGCGCCCGCCCCTGGCCACGGAGACCTGGCGTGCGACCCGCGGGCCGAGGACGGAGACGACGAGCAGGACGCCGGTGACGACGATCTGCGACTGTGCGGAGACGTTCAGCAGGCTCATCACGTTCTGCGACGCGCCCAGCAGGAAGACACCGGCGACGGCGCCGCCGAGTGTGCCCTTCCCGCCGTCGAAGTCGATGCCGCCGAGCAACACCGCCGCAACGACGGACAGTTCGAGCCCGGTGGCGTTGTCGTAGCGGGCGCTGGCGTAGTGCAGGGCCCAGAAGACGCCGGTCAGGGCGGACATGAGGCCGGTGGCGACGAACAGGACCAGCTTGTTGCGCCTGACCCGGATGCCGGCGAACCGGGCCGCCTCCTCACCGGCGCCGATCGCGAACAGCGATCGCCCGAAGGGGGTGGCGTGCAGGGTGACCAGGGCGATCGCCAGCAGGAGCAGGAACGGCAGGAAGGCCTGCGGCAGGAAGGTGTCCCCGACGCGTCCGGCCGCGAAGTCCAGGTACAGGGTGGGGAAGTCGGTCACCGCGTCGGACCCCAGCACGATCTGTGCGATGCCCCGGTAGGCGGCGAGGGTGCCGATGGTCACCGCGAGGGAGGGCAGCCCGAGCCTGGTCACCAGCAGACCGTTGACCAGGCCGCACACCGCGCCGAGGAGCAGGCACAGCGGGATGATCGTCTCGATCGCCATGCCCTGGTTCCACAGGGCGCCCATCACCGCGCCGGACAGACCGGCGGTGGAGGCCACGGACAGGTCGATCTCACCGCAGACCACGAGGAGGGTCATCGGCAGGGCGATCAGCGCGATCGGCAGGGTGTTGCCGATCAGGAACGACACGTTGAGGGCGTTGCCGAAGCCGTCGACGAATCCGAAGGAGAACAGCAGGACGACGACGAGCAGGGCACCGACGACGGTGTCCCAACGCACGGCACGGGAGAGGGTGAGGTCAGCCATGGCGGACGTTCCTCTTCTTCAGGGCCGAGGCCACGCGCAGCGCGACGACGCGGTCGACCGCGATGGCAAGCAGGAGCAGGACGCCGTTGATCGCCAGCACCCAGACGGAGCTGACGCCGAGGGCGGGCAGCACGCTGTTGACGGACGTCAGCAGCAGGGCGCCGAGGGCCGCGCCGTACACGCTGCCGGAGCCGCCGGTGAAGACCACGCCGCCGACCACGACCGCGCTGACGACGGTGAGTTCGTATCCGCCGCCGGTGCCGGAGTCGACGTTGCCGAACCGGGCCAGGTACATCGCCCCGGCGAGGCCGGCGAGGCCGCCGCAGAAGGTGTAGGCGGCCAGGATGCGCCTGCGCACCGGGATGCCGGCGAGCCGGGCCGCCTCCGGGTTGGAGCCGAGCGCGTACAGCTCGCGGCCGCTGCCGTAGTGCTTGAGGTAGTACGCCGTCGCCACCAGGACGGCGAGGGCGATCAGGGCCAGGTAGGGCACCGCCCGGATCCCGCCGGAGCCGAAGTCGACGAAACCGCCGGGCAGGTCGGCCGCGGTGATCTGGCGGGAGCCCACCCAGACGGAGTCGATGCCGCGGATGATGTAGAGCGTGCCGAGGGTGACGACGAGCGCCGGCACCTGACCGAGGCTGACGAGGAGTCCGTTCAGGAGGCCGAGGCCGACACCGAGGAGCACCGCCAGGACGACGGCCACCACGGGGTCGCCGCCGCCCCGCAGACAGGTACCGGCGGCGAAGGCGCAGATACCGAGCGTGGAGCCGACCGACAGGTCGACGTTGCGGGTGATGACGACCAGGGACTGGCCGGTGGCGACCAGCACCAGGATGGTCGCGTTCAGCAGCAGGTCCTTGACGCCCTGCTCGGACAGGAATGCGCTGTTGCCCGCCCGGCCGACCGCGATCAGCGCCAGAAAGACGACCAGGATGGCGAGTTCACGCATCCTGAACACCCGGTCGACCAGCCGGGTGCCACCGGACCGGTGCGCCTCGGCGGCGGAGGCGGGGTTGGGGGCGGTCGCGGTCACGCGGCCCTCCCCGTGGCTGCGGCCATCACGGATTCCTCGGTGGCGTCGGAGCGGGGGATCTCGGCGGTCAGCCGACCCTCGTGCATCACGAGCACGCGGTCGGCCATGCCGAGGATCTCGGGCAGGTCGGAGGAGATCATCAGGACGGCCACCCCGTCGGCGGCCAGTTCACCGAGCAGCCGGTGCACCTCGGCCTTGGTGCCGACGTCGATGCCGCGGGTCGGCTCGTCGACGATGAGCACCTTGGGGCCGGTGGCGAGCCACTTGGCGAGGACGACCTTCTGCTGGTTGCCGCCGGAGAGCGTGGAGACGGCGTCGGCGATCCGGGCGTACTTGACCCTGAGCCTGACCGCCCAGTCCAGGGAGCGGCTGCGTTCCGCGCCCCGGTCCACCAGGCCGGCCTTCACGGTCGCCCGCAGTCCGGTCAGGCCGATGTTGCGCTCGATGGACATGTTCATCACCAAGCCCTGGGCGCGCCGGTCCTCGGGGACCAGGGCGAGCCCGGCGGCCATCGCGGTGGACGGGGCTCCCCTGGTGAGCCGGTGTCCGTCGACCTCGACCTCGCCGCCGTCCCAGCGGTCGACACCGAAGACGGCGCGTGCGACCTCCGTGCGCCCGGCGCCGACCAGTCCGGCGAGGCCCACGATCTCGCCGCGCCGCACGTCGAAGGAGATGTCGGTGAAGGCACCCTCGCGGGTCAGCCGGCGCACGCTGAGCGCCACGTCGCCCGGTGTCACCTCCTGCTTGGGGTAGAGCTCGTCGAGGTCGCGGCCGACCATGCGCCGCACGAGGTCGTCCTCGGTCATGCCGTCCAGTGGCTCGTCGGCGATCCAGGCGCCGTCGCGCAGGGTCGTCACCCGTCGGCAGATCTCGAAGATCTCCTCCAGTCGGTGCGAGATGAACAGCACGGCGGCGCCCTGGTCACGCAGGGCGCGCACGACGTTGAAAAGACGGGCGACCTCACTGCCGGTCAGGGCCGCGGTCGGCTCGTCCATGACGAGGACACGGGCGTCGAAGGAGAGCGCCTTGGCGATCTCGACGATCTGCTGGTCGGCGATGGACAGTCCACGTGCGGGACGATCGGGGTCGAGATCGACACCGAGACGCCCCATCAGGGCGCGGGTGGCCTCGCGGGTGGCCTTGTGGTCGATGCGGCCCAGGGCCCGTCGCGGCCTGCGGCTCATGAAGATGTTCTCGGCGATCGACAGGTCGGGGAAGAGTGTCGGTTCCTGGTAGATCACGGCGATGCCGGCGTCGCGGGCGTCGCCGGGGCCGTGGAAGACGACGGGCTCGCCGTCGAGCAGCACCTGGCCGGTGTCGGGCCGGTGCACCCCGGCGAGGGTCTTGATGAGGGTCGACTTGCCGGCGCCGTTCTCCCCGGCGAGGGCGTGCACCTCTCCCGGAAGCAGCTCCAGGGACACGTTCCTGAGGGCACGCACCGCACCGAAGGACTTCGAGACGTCCCTGAGCGCGAGCACCGGGGCCGGGCCCGCGACGGACGGGTGAGTCATGGGGAGCTCCTCGACGACGCCGGCGGAAGGGCCGCCCCACGCCGTGAAAGGTTTCAACCTGGATGCCGGGACGTTAGGCAAGGAGCCGATGTCACGTCAATGGGTGCGGATCGAAAACATCCCAGCGTCGAAAGCGCCGAAGGAATAACGGATGACTGCCCACGCCTGAAGGGTTGACACCCCCGCCGGCGGCTCATAGCTTCCGTTCCTGAATCGTTTCATAGGAGGCTGTTCAGAGACCTGCCAAGGCCTGTCAGCAGACTTTCGACCCGACGTCACAGGAGCCCTGCAGTGACCGAGCTCGCCGCGGTGAAGGCCGCCCTCAAGACCCAGGCCGTCGAGACGCCGTCGTGGGCGTACGGGAACTCGGGGACCCGCTTCAAGGTCTTCGCGCAGGCGGGCGTACCGCGGACACCGTGGGAGAAGGTGGACGACGCGGCCCAGGTGCACGCCGTCACCGGCGTCGCGCCGGCCGTCGCCCTGCACATCCCGTGGGACCGGGTCGACGACTACGCGGCGCTCGCCCGGCACGCCGCGGACCGCGGTCTGAAGCTGGGCGCGATCAACTCCAACACCTTCCAGGACGACGACTACAAGCTCGGCAGCATCTGCCATCCGGACGCGGCGGTGCGACGCAAGGCGGTCGACCACCTGCTGGAGTGCGTCGACATCATGGACGCCACCGGGTCGAGAGACCTGAAGCTCTGGTTCGCCGACGGCACGAACTATCCCGGCCAGGACGACGTGCGGGGGCGGCAGGACCGGCTGGCCCAGGGGCTGGCCGAGGTGTACGAACGGCTCGGCGAGAGGCAGCGGATGCTGCTGGAGTACAAGCTCTTCGAGCCGGCCTTCTACGCCACGGACGTCCCGGACTGGGGAACGGCGTACGCGCACTGCCTGAAGCTGGGACCGAAGGCGCAGGTCGTCGTGGACACCGGACACCACGCCCCGGGCACGAACATCGAGTTCATCGTCGCCTCCCTGCTGCGGGAGGAAAGGCTCGGCGGGTTCGACTTCAACTCCCGGTTCTACGCCGACGACGACCTGATGGTGGGCGCGGCCGATCCCTTCCAGCTGTTCCGGATCATGTACGAGGTGGTGCGCGGGGGCGGGCTCACGTCCGGGGTCGCGTTCATGCTCGACCAGTGCCACAACGTCGAGGCGAAGATTCCGGCGATCATCCGTTCCGTGATGAACGTTCAGGAGGCCACGGCCAAGGCACTGCTGGTGGACCGGAACGCGTTGTCCGCCGCACAGGGCTCCGGGGATGTGCTCGAGGCCAACGCCGTGCTGATGGACGCGTACGACACCGACGTGCGTCCGTTGCTGCGCGAGGTGCGGGAGGAGATGGGGCTGGACCCCGAGCCTCTTGCGGCGTATCGCCGGTCGGGGTGGGCGGAGCAGATCGTCGCCGACCGGACGGGGGGCCGGCAGGCCGGGTGGGGAGCCTAGGGCCTGCTGGGGCCCAGGGCCTGTTGCGAAAGTCCCGGGAATCTTCCGCCGAGTACGCCTTCTCGCACTCCCCGCTCCTGAAGGGAACCCATGTCACTCCACCCTGAAGCCTCCGCCCTCCTCTCCCGGTCCCATCGGCTCGGTGCCGACCCCCGAAACACCAACTACGCGGGCGGCAACGCGTCCGCGAAGGGCACCGGCACCGATCCCGTCACCGGCGGTGACGTCGAGCTCATGTGGGTGAAGGGGTCGGGCGGCGACCTCGGGACGCTCACCGAGGCCGGCCTCGCCGTGCTGCGGCTCGACCGGCTGCGGGCGCTCGCCGGCGTCTACCTCGGTGTCGAACGCGAGGACGAGATGGTCGCCGCGTTCAACTACTGCCTGCACGGCACGGGAGGGGCGGCGCCCTCCATCGACACGGCCATGCACGGGCTGGTCGACGCCCCGCACGTGGACCATCTGCACCCCGACTCCGGTATCGCGCTCGCCTGTGCCGCCGACGGGGAGAAGCTGACCGCCGAGTGCTTCGGGGACCGGGTGGTGTGGGTGCCGTGGCGGCGGCCCGGGTTCCAGCTGGGGCTGGACATCGCGGCGGTCAGAAAGGCCCATCCGCGGGCGATCGGCTGCGTGCTCGGCGGGCACGGGATCACCGCGTGGGGCGCGAGCTCCGAGGAGTGCGAACGCAACTCGCTGCACATCGTCCGCACCGCCGAGGACTTCCTCGCCGCACGCGGGAGGCCCGAGCCGTTCGGGGCGGTCGTCGACGGGTACGAGGCGCTGCCCGAGGGCGAGCGGAAGGAGCGGGCCGCTGCCCTGGCGCCCCATGTACGCGCGCTCGCCTCGCGGGACAGGGCGCAGGTCGGGCACTTCAGCGATGGGCACGTCGTGCTCGACTTCCTCTCCCGTTCACGGCATCCGCACCTCGCCGCGCTCGGCACCTCCTGCCCCGACCACTTCCTGCGGACCAAGGTCCGGCCGCTGGTTCTCGACCTGCCGCCGACGGCTCCCCTGGAGCAGGCGATCGCCCGGCTGAAGCAGTTGCATGCCGAGTACCGCGAGGAGTACACCGCCTACTACGTCAGGCATGCTCTGCCCGGCTCCCCCGCGATGCGCGGCGCGGATCCGGCGATCGTGCTCGTGCCGGGCGTCGGCATGTTCTCCTTCGGCAAGGACAAGCAGACGGCCCGGGTGGCCGGCGAGTTCTACGTCAACGCCGTCAACGCCATGCGGGGCGCCGAGGCCGTGTCGGCGTATGCGCCGATCGAGGAGTCGGAGAAGTTCCGTATCGAGTACTGGGCACTGGAGGAGGCCAAGCTCCGGCGGATGCCCGCGCCGAAGCCCCTCGCGACACGCGTCGCACTCGTCACCGGCGCGGGCAGCGGCATCGGCAGGGCGATCGCGCGGCGGCTCGTCGACGAGGGCGCGTGCGTCGTGGTCGCCGATCTGAACGCTCGCGGTGCCGCCGCCGTCGCCGAGGAACTGGGCGGGCCGGACAAGGCGGTCGCCGTGACGGTGGACGTGACGGACGAGGAACAGATCGCGGGTGCCTTCGAGGCGGCGCTGCTCGCCTTCGGCGGGGTGGACCTGGTCGTCAACAACGCCGGTGTCTCGGTGTCCAAGCCGTTGCTGGAGACCTCTGCCGAGGACTGGGACCGCCAGCACGACATCATGGCGCGCGGGTCGTTCCTGGTCTCGCGGGAGGCCGCGCGGGTGATGATCGCCCAGGGGCTGGGCGGTGACATCGTCTGCATCGCTTCCAAGAACGCCGTGTTCGCCGGCCCCCACAACATCGCCTACTCGGCCGCCAAGGCCGACCAGGCGCATCAGGTGCGGCTACTGGCGGCCGAGTTGGGTGAACACGGGATCCGGGTCAACGGGGTCAACCCGGACGGGGTCGTACGCGGCTCCGGAATCTTCGCGGGTGGCTGGGGCGCGCAGCGGGCCGCCGTGTACGGGGTGCCGGAGGAGAAGCTCGGCGAGTTCTACGCCCAACGGACGCTGCTCAAGCGGGAGGTGCTGCCCGAGCACGTCGCGAACGCCGTCTTCGCGCTGACCGGTGGGGAGCTGACCCACACCACGGGACTGCACGTCCCCGTCGACGCCGGCGTCGCGGCCGCCTTTCTGCGATGAGCCCTGAGGTGAAGGCGTACGCCGCCGTCGATCTCGGTGCGTCCGGCGGCCGGGTCATGGTGGGCCGGGTGGGCCGCGACCGGTTGGAGCTGACCGAGGCGCACCGCTTCCCCAACCGGCCGGTGCGGCTTCCCGAGGGGCTGCGCTGGGACGTGCTCGCCCTGTACGCGGGGGTGCTGGACGGACTGCGGGCGGCGGGCCGGGTGGACTCCGTCGGCATCGACGGCTGGGCCGTGGACTACGGCCTGCTCGACGCGGACGGCGCCCTGCTCGGCAGTCCCGTCCATTACCGCGACGCGCGCACCGAGGGCGTGGCGCGGAAGGTCTGGGCGACGATGCCGGCCGCCGAGCTGTACGCGGCGACCGGTACCCAGTACGCGCCCTTCAACACCCTGTACCAGTTGACGGCGTCCCGCACCTCCCCCCAACTCGCCACCGCACGACGCCTGTTGCTGGTTCCCGACCTGCTGGTGTACTGGCTCACGGGCGAGCAGGGGACCGAGCTCACGAACGCCTCGACCACCCAGCTCGTCGACCCGCGCACGCACGACTGGTCGTACGAGGTCGCGGCCCGGCTGGGTATCGACCTGGACCTGTTCGCGCCGTTGCGCCGGCCCGGGGATCCGGCGGGCGTGCTGCGGCCCGAGGTGCTGGAGGAGACCGGGCTGCGCGGGCCCGTGCCGGTGACGACCGTCGCCTCGCACGACACGGCGTCCGCGGTGGCCGCCGTGCCCGCCGTCGGGGAACGCTTCGCGTACATCTGTACGGGCACCTGGTCGCTGGCCGGCCTGGAGCTGGACGCGCCGGTGCTCACCGAGGACGGTCGCGCCGCCAACTTCACCAACGAGCTGGGGCTCGACGGCACGGTCCGCTACCTGCGCAACATCATGGGGCTGTGGCTGCTCCAGGAGTGCCTGCGGGCCTGGGGCGACCCCGACCTGGGCGAGCTGCTGCGGGAGGCGGCCGAGGTACCCGCGCTCCGGTCGGTCGTGGACGCGGGCGACACCGCCTTCCTCGCGCCGGGCCGGATGCCGGAGCGGATCGCGGCGGCCTGCGCGGCCTTGGGCCAGCCGGTGCCCGGCTCCCCCGCCGAGATCACCCGCTGTGTCCTCGACTCCCTCGCCCTCGCCCACCGCCGGGCGGTCGCCGAGGCGCGGCGGCTCGCCGACCACCCCGTCGACGTCGTGCACCTCGTGGGCGGGGGCGCCCGCAACGCCCTGCTGTGCCGGCTGACCGCCGACGCCTGCGGGCTGCCCGTGGTCGCCGGGCCGGCCGAGGCGGCGGCCCTCGGCAACGTCCTGGTGCAGGCCCGGGCGCACGGGCTCGTCGGCGACCGGGCCGCGATGCGGGCCCTGCTCGCCCGGACGCAGCCGCTCGTGCGGTACGAGCCGGGCGGCGACGCGGCGGCCTGGCGCGCGGCCGAGGCCCGGCTCACCGCCGTCAGCCCGTGAGCCGCCGCGTCGCCGGGCCCAAGCCCGCGGACTTCGCCACGCCGGAACCCGAGGTCTCCCGTCGGGCCCTCGTCCGACGGGAGACCTCTACGCTGAACGCGTGTGGGCGGTGCCCCCATCGCCCGTCCGACGACCTGCGACGAGGAGCCGCGATGCGTGTCGCTCTGTTCCTGACCTGCGTCAACGACACGCTCTATCCGGACACCGGGCGCGCGGTGGTGAAACTCCTGACCAGGCTGGGCGTGGAGGTGGACTTCCCCATGGCCCAGACCTGCTGCGGGCAGGCGCACTACAACACCGGGTACCGGCACGAGGCCGAGCCGCTGGCCCGGCGTTTCTCCGAGGTCTTCCGGGACTACGAGGCGATCGTGACCCCGTCCGGTTCCTGCGGTGCGATGGTGCGGGAGCTGTATCCGCGCATGGGCGCGCGGGCACGGGCCGAGGGGCGCGGGAACGGACTCGCGGCCGTCCTGGCCCCGGTGGTGCCCAGGACGTACGAGCTGACGGAGTTCCTGGTGGACGTGCTGGGGGTGACGGACGTGGGCGCGTACTACCCGCACACGGTGACCTACCACCCGACCTGCCACGGGCTGCGGAGCCTCGGCCTGGGCGAGCGTCCGCTGCGGCTGCTGCGGGCGGTGAAGGGGCTGGAGCTGGTGGAGCTGCCCGGGGCCGAGGAGTGCTGCGGCTTCGGTGGCACCTTCGCGGTGAAGAACCCCGACGTCTCGGCGGCGATGGGCGCCGACAAGGTGCGCAACGCCGAGTCGACGGGCGCGGAGGTGCTGTGCGCGGGCGACAACTCGTGTCTGATGCACATCGGCGGCACGATGGCCCGCCTCGGGACGCGCATGCGGCCCGTCCACATCGCGGAGATCCTGGCCGGCACGGAGGAGGAGGCCGCGGCATGAGCACGACGTTCATCGGGATGCCCGGCTCCCCGGCCTTCCCGTCCTTCCCCCGGGCCGCGCACGAGGCCGTGCGCGACACCACCCTGCGCGGCAACCTGCGGCACGCCACGCACACCATCCGCGCCAAGCGGGCCGCGGCCGTGGCGGAGCTGCCGGACTGGGCGGAGCTGCGGGAGGCGGGCCGGCAGATCAAGGACCACACCCTGCGCCATCTGGACCGGTATCTGGTGCAGGTGGAGGAGGCGGTGACGGCCGCGGGCGGCACCGTCCACTGGGCCGTCGACGCCGACGAGGCCAACCGGATCGTGGCCGACCTGGTCAAGGCCACCGGCGAGAGCGAGGTCGTCAAGGTCAAGTCGATGGCCACCCAGGAGATCGGCCTCAACGAGGCCCTCCAGGCCGAGGGCATCCGGGCCTACGAGACCGATCTCGCCGAGCTGATCGTGCAGTTGGGCCACGACCGGCCCTCGCACATCCTCGTGCCCGCGATCCACCGCAACCGCGGCGAGATCCGGGACATCTTCCGGTCCGAGATGGACCGGTGGGGGCGCCCGGCCCCCGAGGGCCTCAGCGACACGCCCGCCGAACTCGCCGAGGCCGCGCGCCTGCACCTGCGGGAGAAGTTCCTGCGCGCCAGGGTCGGGGTCTCCGGCGCCAACTTCGTCGTCGCCGAGACCGGCACGCTGGTCGTGGTGGAGTCCGAGGGCAACGGGCGGATGTGCCTGACCCTGCCCGAGACGCTGATCTCGGTCGTCGGCATCGAGAAGATCGTGCCCACCTGGCGCGACCTGGAAGTCTTCCTCCAGACGCTCCCCCGCTCCTCGACGGCCGAGCGGATGAACCCGTACACGTCCATGTGGACCGGCACCACCGACGGCGACGGGCCCGAGACCTTCCACCTGGTGCTCCTCGACAACGGCCGCACCGACACCCTCGCCGACGAGGTCGGCCGCCAGGCTCTGCGCTGCATCCGCTGCTCGGCGTGCCTGAACGTCTGCCCGGTCTACGAGCGGGCCGGAGGGCACGCCTACGGCTCGGTCTACCCCGGTCCGATCGGCGCCATCCTCAGCCCCCAACTGCGCGGCACGGCGAGCGAGATCGACGCCTCCCTGCCGTACGCGTCCTCGCTGTGCGGCGCCTGCTACGAGGTGTGCCCGGTCGCCATCGACATCCCCGAGGTGCTGGTCCACCTGCGCGAGCGTGTCGTCGAGGGCGGCCCGGCGACGCGGGCGGGCAACAAGGTGCTCCTCAGGCCGGCCAAGGGGCACGCCGCCGAGCGCGCGGCCATGCGCGCGGCCCGCTGGGCCCTGACCCGCCCCGGCGCCCTGCGCGGCGGCCAGCGGCTCGCCTCCCGCACCCGCCGCTTCCACCCCCGCACCCTGCCCGGGCCCGGGCGGGCCTGGAGCGGGAGCCGCGATCTTCCCCCGGTGCCGGCGGAGCCCTTCCGCGACTGGTGGCAGCGCACGCACGGCACACCCGGCGGAAAGGACGCGACGTGAGCAGCAGGGACCGGATCCTGGGCCGGGTACGGCGTGCCCTGGCGGACGTACCGCCGGACGACCGGCCGTACGAACAGGCCGTCTCCCGCGACTATCTGCGCCGGCACGGCGACCGGAGCGCCGAGGAGACGGTGGACCTGCTCGCCGAGAACCTGGCCGACTACCGGGCGATCGTGCACCGCTGCGATGCCGAGGGGCTGCCCCGGCTGATCGCGCACCTGCTCGGCGCACGGGGCTCGAAGACCGTCCTGGTGCCGCCCGCCCTGGAACCGGACTGGCTCGCCGCCGTCGAGGCCGGGGTCGCCCGGGTCGCGGACCGGCCGGACAGCACCCCGCACGAACTCGACCGGGTCGACAGCGTCGTCACCAGCTGCGCGGTCGCGGTCGCCGAGACCGGCACCCTCGTCCTGGACGGCTCGCCCGACCAGGGCCGTCGCCGGATCACGCTCGTCCCCGACCACCACATCTGCGTGGTGCGCGTCCCGGAACAGGTCGTCTCCTCCGTGCCGCAGGCTCTGGACCGCCTCGACCCGACCCGCCCGCTGACCTGGATCTCCGGCCCCTCGGCCACCAGTGACATCGAACTGGACCGGGTGGAGGGCGTACACGGGCCGCGCACCCTGGAGGTGGTGCTGGTGAGCGGGGAGTGACGCCGTCGGGCGGTGCTCCGTCCGCCTCGCCCCTCGACAAGAGTCCACGATGATCACGGTCCCGTGCGGAGAACCCGCGCTCCCGGGCCTCTGGGAGCCGAGTCGGTGACCCGGCTCCCGGAGGCCCGTTGACGTGGTGGGACGGCGGCTTTTCAGACTGCTTTCCGGGAGCCCGCGTGCAGGGCGGCCATGTCGACGGTGCGGTCCGCCGCCTCCACCACCAGCGGGTCGTGGGTGGCGACCACGGTGACACAGCCGTACCGGTGCGCCGTCTCGGCGAGCAGGCCGACGATGCCGGCCGCTCGTTCCCGGTCGACCGCGGCCGTGGGTTCGTCGACGAGCAGCAGTTCCGGTTCGAGCAGCAGGGCGCGGGCGATCGCGATGCGCTGCCGCTCCCCGCCGGACAGTTCGTCGGCACGGTGCCGCAGCCGGTGTGCCAGGCCGACTTCCGCGAGCAGTTCCTCGGCGCGTGTCCGGACGGCACGCCGTGAGCGCCCTGCGACGGACGCGGCGGCAAGCATCTGTTCGAGCGCGGTGAGGCCGCTGAGCAGGTTGCCGCTCTGGAACACGTAGCCGATGCGGTCGCGGCGCAGGCGGGCTTGTTCGGCCGAGGACAGCCGGGCCATGTCGCCGCCGCCCAGCAGGACCTGCCCCGAGTCGGGCCGCAGCAGCGCCCCGGCGACCGCGAGCAGCGTCGACTTGCCCGACCCGGACGGGCCGACCAGCGCGGTCAGGGCCGCGGGCGCGAAGTCGGCGGTCAGGTCGCGCAGGGCGGTCGTACGGGACTCGCCGCGGCCCAAGGTCACGGTGACATCGCGCAGTTCGAGGCTCATCGGCCGGCTCCCAGCATGGTCATCGGGTCGACGGTGGTCACTTTGCGGAGCGTGGCGGCGGCACCGGCGAGCCCGACGAGCACGACGGTGGCCATAGTGGCGGTGAGGGAGGCACCGGGAAGGCTGAACGGCACCTCGGTGCCCACCAGCAGCCCCAGACCGGCGGCGAGAGCCGCCCCGGTCGCCGTGCCCGCGCCGACGACGACCGCGGCCTGGGCGAGGGTGTGGCCCAGCAGCCGGAGCCGGGAGGCGCCCATCGCGCGCAGCAGCGCCAGTTCGGGCCGCCGCTGCACGGTCCAGACGGCGAAGAAGGCGCCGACGACGAGCGGGGCGATGGCGTACAGGAACGCCTGGATGGAGGTCATGGTCACGCGCTCGCCCGTGTAGCCGGGCGCGGCGGCGTAGGCGTCCGCCACCGTCAGCGTGCGGGTGCCCAGCGCCCGGTCCGCGGCGGCCAGGTCCGCGTCCGGGTGGGCCTTCACCGCGATGGCGCTGTACTGCCGCGGTGGTTCGGCGGTGGGGTTCCGGGCACCGGGTGTGGCGAACCGGACCCGCTGCCAGGTCTCGACGGGCAGATAGGCGACGGGCACGTGGCCGTAGGAGGAGCGGCCCGTGGTCCCGGTGACCTTCAGGGCGATGCCCAGGCGGTCGACGTCGAGGGTATCGCCGATGCGTACGCCGTCCTTGACCAGTTGCTGCGAGACGACGATGCCGGAGGGGGAGCCGGCCGAGAGGGCGGCGCCGGAGGTGGCACCGGGGTCTAGGAACGAGCCGGGTTCGACGCCGAAGGCGGCGAAGTCGACCTCGACCTTGCGGTGCGTGGTGCCCCGGGCGATGGAGACGCCCAGCGGGGTGGCGTCGAGGCCCTTGCGGGCGCGCCAGCCGTCCAGGTCGGCACGGCCGACGAGACTGCGGGCGAACTGATCGGAGTCGGCGCCACGGGCGAAGGCGAGGTGGGTGGTGGGAAGCCTGCGCAGCGCGGAGATCGTGTCGTCGCCGAGTCCGGTGGTGAAACCGGTGACGATGCCGACGAGCGCGGCGACCAGGGCCACGACACCGCCCATCAGGAGAAAACGGCCGCGGGCCGCCCTCAGTTCGAGCAGAGCCAGGTACACGGACATGCCTTCCAGGCAATCTTAGGGACAGAGTGTCCCCAAGATAGAAGATGGCGACACGGCGTCCCCAAGCGGGGGTGCCCATGGTCTCCGCGGAGCTTCTACACTGGCCTGCGTGCCCAAGATCCGTGCTGCCTCCGTCGCCGACCACCGGGCCCAGCAGCGCAGGGCTCTGATCGTCGCCGCGCGGGAGCTTCTGCAGGAGGGCGACGCCTCGGCGGTCACCTTCGCGGCGGTGGCGACACGTACGGGTCTGGCCCGCAACAGCGTCTACAAGTACTTCGCCGACCGCGGTGAACTGCTGTCGGAGGTCGTACGCGAGGCGACGCCCCGCTGGACGGTCCGCATCCGGGAGGAGATGGCCGAGGCGCCGTCGCCCGTCGAAGGCGTGGCGGCCTATGTGCGGGCGCAGCTGATCCTGGTACGGGACGGGGAGCACCGTATCGCCCAGGCCCTAGCCGGCGACCGTGACGCGGCCGTCCTGAGAGAGGGGGCGGCCGAGGCGCACGCACGGATCCTCGAACCCCTGATCACCACACTGGTGGAGCTGGGCGACGACACGCCGCACCGCACGGCGCGCCTGTTGCAGGGCCTGGTGAACGCGGCAACGACGGCACTGGAGTCCGGCGACGACTTCGACGCGGTGACCCGACGCGCGGTCCTGCTGGCCATGGGCGCCGTGGCCGCCCTGGCCGAGACGTAGGCCCCGGCCCTCGGACAGCTCCACCACTGTCTCCAGACCCGGCAGCCGTTCGACGAGCAACGTGCCTTCGCGCCACTCCTTCCAGCGCCTGCGTGACCCGCGAACCCGCCCGGCTTCGTCAACGAGAACAACGGCACTTCGACAGATCCACGCCGTCGAGCCCGAGCTCAATCGGAGGGCGTGACCTGGGGCCCGCAGGCCGAGCCACTGATCGGCGTCCCAGGCCCGGAACCGCTCTACTTCGGTGAACCCCAGCTTCGCCGCGAGGCGCATCGAGCCGACGTTAGCGGTCTGGGTGGCGAGCACCACCGGCTCACCGGGAAGGACGCTTTCGAACCAGTCAAGTGCCGCCGCGCACGATTCGGCGGCATACCCGGATCCCCACGCCCGTGGCAGGAACAGGTAGCCGAGATCGGCCTTGCCCGCGGCAGCCGGGCAATGGTGCTCCGGCGCTCTCCTGAGCAGGATCTGGCCGATCATCGCCCCATCGAGATCGACGACGAAGCTCCCGGGCCACCGCTCGGGCACCTCGGGCAACTCGCGTTCAAGCTCGTCACGCGGGCGGGGTCCACCGAGATAGGTGTGCACATCTGGCGACGCCAGCAGCTCGATGAACGCCGCACGGTCCCGGGCCTCGGGCTCACGGAGCACGAGCCTCTCGGTCCTGATCGGTGCAGGCGGCCAGGCAACGGGTCCGAGATCAGTCATGTCGGCAGCCAATCAGCAGGCTCAGCAGTGATCAAGACTCGCGGACCCTCTTGACTTCTTAGCCCCTTGAGATGTCTCAGAGGACCGGGGCCGAACTCCACGGCGGGTGGAACGGGATCAGCCGGTGCCGTGCTGGCGCCGGATCCGGTCGGCCACCTCATTCTGCTCGGTCTCCCACCAGGGGCGGACGAGCGCGGGCGCGGACGCCGGGGCCGGCTCGCCGCCCGGCGGGGGCGGCACGGCGACGCGGGCGAGTTCCTGGTCGAGACGGCGGTCGAGGGCGGCGTTCTGGACGCGTTCGGCGCGCGCCCACTGCACCAGGATCGCCAGGATGAAGGGGAGCGCGACCAGTTCGGCGATGCTGAGCATCGCGCCGCCGCCGATCTGCTGGTCGCGGTGGACGTCGGTCGCCCAGGTGGGCGCGTGCTCCTGGTACCAGGCCCCCGCGATCAGCGTCCCGTGGGTCATCACCACGATTCCCGGCACCGCGTCGACGATGCCGTCCAGGAACACCAGCGCGGCCCGCACCGGATGAGTGCACCAGGACGGCAGCGCCTGCTCGTGGGTGAGCATGGGGACGACGAACAGGCAGCCGGCGGCGAGCAGATGCAGGTACATCAGCTCGTGCAGCCAGCCGACGCGCAGCGCGGTGGCGAAGTACGGCGTGAAGTACACGACGAGCTCGGTGGCGAGCACGAATGCCGTACTGACCAGAGGAAAGGTGAGCACGCGCACCAGCCGTCCGGTCATCGCCCGCCGTACCCGCTCCGCGCCGCCCTCCGGCAGCGCCTCCACCGCGAGCCGCAGCGGGTCGCCGAGGGCCAGACCAAGGGGCGCGACCAGGTCGAGCAGGATGTTCTGCACGGCGGCCGGCCAGAACAGGACGTGGTCGTACACGGCCAGCGACGACATCGTGGCCACCACCAGCGTGCCCAGTCCGAGCAGCGCGAAGACGACGGTGCGGGCGGGCGACCAGTTCCCGCCACGCCGCCGCAGCCGCAGCACGCCCCAGCCGTACAGCCCGCCCAGGACGGCCACCACGACCAGCGCCGGGACGTCCGGCTGCCAGGAGGACAACAGACGACCGAGGGTCGGCTCGGGAAGCTGCCCGGCCGACAGTTCGGCCATCGCCTCAGGAATCATGCGCATCGCTCTCTATCAACCCACAGGGGACAAGCCGGTTCGTGCCCCCTGCGGACGGTAGCCGCCGGTGACCGCGCGCGGGGCGGTGGGGTGAGGGTGTCCGGCGCGTCGCGTCACCACGGCACCAGGCCGGGCAAAGGGCTGCTCAACGGGCCGAACCGCCCGGGAGCCGGGGGCCCCGGGAGCGCACCGGAGGCCGGGCGAGCCGTACCCGAAGGTGTCATCGTGTACCGGGCGTGACGAATTCACACGGATTACTCACCGTCCGCTTACCTCGGCGACCGCCCTTCGACCGCTCCTCGCCCCCCTCCGACCGCTCTCCGACTACCCTCCGGCCACTCCGGCCGCCCACACGAACCGGTCAAAATCCCCCTGAACAGCGAAAGGCCGCCAGATGGAAACCTCTCCGTAACCGCAAAGTTCCTGACAACTACGCGCGTTGACCCTAGGCTGCGGCCTGCTGCCCCCACGATCCAGTCACACCAGGAAGGCATCATGTCGCCGACCCATTCCCGTCGCCCGGCTCCGCGAAGAGTCGTCGTCGCGGCGCTCGCCACGGCCGCGGCTCTCGCCACCGCCGGTGCGCTCGCCGCGGCCAACCCCGCGCAGGCCGGCCCCGACGCCGACTCGGCTCCGCTCAAGGACCTCCAGCTCCTCGCCATCAACGACTTCCACGGCAACCTGGAGCCGCCCGCCGGATCCTCCGGGCAGGTCACCGAGCTGGCGTCCGACGGCACCACGAAGAACATCGACGCCGGTGGTGTGGAGTACCTGGCGAGCAGCCTGCGCACCGCGCGCAAGGGCCACGACCGGTCGCTGACCGTCGCCGCCGGCGACATCGTCGGCGCCAGCCCGCTGCTGTCCGGCCTCTTCCACGACGAGCCGACCATCGAGGCGATGAACAAGCTCGGCCTGGACGTCACGGGCGTGGGCAACCACGAGTTCGACGAGGGCAAGGACGAGCTGCTCCGCCTCCAGAACGGCGGCTGCCACCCGGTCGACGGCTGCTACGACAAGGGGCGCAAGTTCAAGGGTGCCGACTACCCGATCCTGTCGGCCAACGTGATCGACGAGAAGACCGGCAAGCCGCTCCTCAAGCCGTACGTCGTGCAGAACGTCAACGGCGCGAAGGTCGGTTTCATCGGCGTCACCCTCAAGGGCACCCCGGACGTCGTCACGGCCGAGGGCGTCAAGGGACTGAAGTTCCTCGACGAGGCCGAGACGATCAACAAGTACACCAAGGAACTCCAGCAGCAGGGCATCCACGCGATCGTCGCGCTCGTCCACGAGGGCGGATACCCGGCTTCCTCGGCGTACAACTACGACTGCGACGCGGGCGGCAGCACCGGCCTGAGCGGTCCGATCGTGGACATCGCCAAGAAGGTCGCGCCGGAGGTCGACGCCCTCGTCACCGGCCACACCCACAACGCGTACGTCTGCTCCATCCCGGACCCCGCGGGCCACCCCCGCCTGGTGACCAGCGCCGCCTCCTACGGCCGGCTCTTCACCGAGCTGAACATGAAGTACGACCCCCGCACCAAGGACATCGTCCGCGCCACGGTCAAGGGCTCCAACCGCGTCGTCGACCGGACCCAGACCAAGGCCGCCGACCTGACGCAGCTGCTCGACTACTGGCAGAAGCTGGCCGCGCCGGTCGCCAACACGCCGATCGGCTACATCACCGGCGACATCACCCGCAACGGCGCCGTCGAGTCTCCGCTGGGCGACCTGATCGCGGACGCGCAGCTGGCGCACGCCAAGTCCCTGGACAGCCGCGCCGTCGTCGCGCTGATGAACCCCGGCGGCATCCGTGCCGACCTGGTCTACTCCGCCTCCGGCAACGAGGGCGACGGCGTGGTGACCTACGGCGAGGGCTTCGCGGTGCAGCCGTTCAGCAACACGGTCAACCTCAAGGACCTGACCGGCGCCCAGCTGATCACCGTGCTGCAGCAGCAGGTCAGCGGCGGCAACGCCGCCGCCCCCAAGTACCTTCAGATCTCCGACGGCCTCACCTACACCCTGGACCTGACCAAGACGGGCGCCGACCGCGTCGTCGCGGACTCCGTCAGGCTGGACGGCAAGCCGATCGACCCCAGCGCCACCTACCGCGTCGCCATGAACTCCTTCCTGGCCGACGGCGGTGACGGCTTCACCGAGTTCGCCAAGGGCACCGACCAGCTCGTCGGCAGCGACGACCTGGCCGCCCTGGTCGACTACCTGACGGCGACCACCTCGGCCGCCGCGCCGTACACGCCGACCGCAGCCGACCGGGTCACCGTCGTCAAGTAGACGACGAGCCGACCGATCGGACGAGGGCGGGCCCTGAGGGCCCGCCCTCACGCGTGTCCGCGGGCGGGTGCCGGCCGATCGGCGGGCCTCGGCGGGGGGCACCCGCCCGATGTGCCCGCCCGACGGGTCCCGGCTCTCGGCGCGGCAGAGTCCGCGGGCCCCGGCAGTGCCGTTCGGCCCTGGCCCGCGGCTCCCGGCCGGGCGGAGACTGGGAGGGACCGACGTACGGGACCGACGGGACCGACGTACGGGACCGCGCGGCCGGGACGTGGCGTCCGGCCTGCGCCCGCGACAGGAGGTACGCCATGACGGGAGCCGTCGCCGGACCCGCCCGCCGCACCGCGCGGGCGGCCACGGTGCTCCCCCGCCGCCCCGCCCCGCCGCCGAGCCGCGCACGGCGGCTCCCGTGAGCGCTCCGGCCGGGAGCCGCGGCACCCCGAGGTGGTCGCTGCGCCGCCTGGCCAGGGCACTGACCCCGACCACCGCCGAGTTCCAGCCGGTGCTCCTGGCCGTCACCGCGGCGGCCCTGGTCGCCGGGGGCGTCGCCTGGCTGTCCGGGAACCCCGGCCTGGCCGACGTGTGCTGGGGGCTCGGCACCGTCGCCGCCGTCGTGCCCGCGCTGGGCTGGGTGGTGGCCGCGCTCCGTCAGGGGCGTACGGGCGTGGACCTGATCGCGGTACTGGCGCTCGGCGGCACCCTGGCGGTCGGCGAGTTCCTCGCCGGCGCGCTGATCGCCCTGATGCTCGCCACCGGCCGCACCCTGGAGGCCGCGGCCGAGCGACGCGCCTCCCACGACCTGGTCGCCCTGCTGGAGCACGCGCCCCGCACGGCCCGCCGCCGCACCGGGAGCGCGGTCCGCACGGTGCCGCTCGCCGAGGTCGGCGTCGGCGACCTGCTGGTGGTGGGTCCGGGCGAGGTCGTCCCCGTGGACGGCAGGGTGGTGGACGCCCTGGCCGTGCTGGACGAGTCGGTGCTCACCGGCGAGGCCGCACCCGTCGAGCGGGCGCGGGGGCAGGAGGTGCGCAGCGGTGTGGTCAACGCCGGTGCCGCCTTCGAGATGCGGGCCGCGGCGACCGAGCAGGACAGCACGTACGCCGAGATCGTACGGCTGGCCCGGCAGGCGGGCGCCGAGTCGGCCCCCGTCGTCCGGCTGGCCGACCGCTACGCGGCCTGGTTCCTGCCGCTGTCCGTGGCGACCGCCGCACTGGCCTGGCTGCTCAGCGGGTCCGCGGTGCGGGCGGTGGCGGTCCTCGTGGTGGCCACGCCGTGCCCCCTGCTGCTCGCCGCCCCGGTCGCGATCGTCTCCGGCCTGTCCCGTGCCTCCCGGCTCGGCGTGGTGGTCCGTGACGGCGGCGCCCTGGAGAACCTGGGGCGGGCCCGTACGCTGCTGCTCGACAAGACCGGAACGCTCACCGGCGGCCGGCCGCGCGTGGTCGACGTGACCGCGGCGCCCGGCTGGAAGCCGGCCGACGTACTGCACCTGGCGGCGACCCTCGACCAGTACGCGCCGCACGTCCTGGCACGGGCCATCGTCGACGCGGCGCGCGAGCGCGGGCTGGACCCGGGCGTGGCGCTGGAGGTGGTGGAGGAGGCCGGCCGGGGGATCTCCGGCGTCGTCGGCGGGCGCGGGGCCACCATCGGCCGGCTGCCCGCCGGCGCGGCGGCTCCCGGGTGGGCCCGGGCGGTGGAGAACCGGGCGATGCTGGACGGCGCCGCGGTGGCCTGGCTCACGGTCGAGGGCCGTCCCGTCGGTGCCGTGCTCCTGCGCGATCCGGTGCGGCACGACGCCTCCCGGACGCTGCGCCGGCTGCGCACGGCGGGCATCGAGCGGATCGTCATGCTCACCGGGGACCGGCCCGAGCCCGCCCGTGAGGTCGCCGCCGTCCTCGGGCTCGACGGCGTGCACGCCGAACTCTCCCCGGCCGGCAAGGTGGCCGCGGTCCGCGCCGAGCAGAAGCGCGCGGTCACCGTGATGGTGGGGGACGGCGTCAACGACGCACCGGCGCTCGCCGCCGCGGACGTCGGTGTGGCGATGGGGGCGCGCGGAGCCACCGCCTCCTCCGAGGCCGCCGGCATCGTCCTGACCACCGACCGCCTGGACCGGCTGGCCGACGCGGCGGCGGTCGCGGCGCGGGCACGGCGCATCGCCGTGCAGAGCGCCCTCGGGGGCATGTTGATGTCGCTGGCCGCCATGGCCGCGGCCGCCTTCGGACTGCTGCCGCCCGCGGTGGGCGCCCTGCTCCAGGAGGGGATCGACGTCGTGGTGATCCTCAACGCGCTGCGCGCCCTGCGCGTGGACCGGGCGGGCCGGCCGGCGCTCGAACCCGCCACCGAGGCGCTCATCCGCCGCTTCGCCGCCGAGCACGACGATCTGCGGGACGTCGTGGAGGCGGTGCGCGCGGCCGCGGCCCGGCTCACCGCACGCACCGGCCCGGACGCCCTGACGTCGGTGCGTGAGGTGCACCGGCTGCTGACCGAGCGGCTGCTGCCCCACGAGTACGCCGAGGAGCACCAGCTCTACCCGGCCCTGACGCCCCTGCTCGGCGGACCCGAGGCGACCGCCACCATGAGCCGGGCGCACGCCGAGATCGAACGGCTCTCCCGGCGCATCGCCACGCACCTCTCGCTGGCCGACGCCGAGGGCGCCCTCACGTCCGAGCAGTCCGAGGACCTGCTCGCCTGCCTCTACGGCCTGCACACCGTGCTGCGCCTGCACTTCGCCCAGGAGGAGGAGAACTACTTCTCACTCGCCCCGTGATCCCGCCCCGTGGCCCTTGCCACCCCGTCTGTCGGGTGGCGGACGGCGGTCGGCCGGCCGGCCGGGGTGGGCCTTTCGGCTCTGGCGCGGGCGCGGGCGTGCGCGCAAGGTGAGAAGTGGCGGGAAAGCCTCGTACGGGTACCGGGCCTCGTACGGGGCGGGACAGCCCCGTACGGAACGCGCACGGAAGTGGTCACGATGGAAGCCAAGCAGTGGACCGTGCAGATCTACATCACCGAGGACGGCGACGACACCCACGCACGTGCCGTCCTCACCACCCGCGACACGTCGATCGTCACCGGCCGGGGCGTGGCCCGACGCAACCCGATCGACCGTCCGATTCCCGAGATCGGGGACGAACTCGCCGTCAGCAGGGCCCTGGAGGACCTCTCCATCCGGCTGCACGACGTGGCCTCCGACGACATCGTCGAGCTGGCCGGACCCGCGCCGGCCTGACGGACGCCCGCGCGGCGACGGACGGACGGGGTCCTTTTGGGGCCGAAGGGCCCCCTGGCGGGCCCGAGCGGCCCGTGGCGGCGCGGGCCGTGCGGGAAGAGGCTGAACACAGATCGCCGGACCCACCGGGCGCGAGGCCGCGGTGCCGCACGACGAACTCGCCGACCGAGCAGGGCGGCAGGAACGAGAGGAGCCGGAGCGATGACCTCCACCACCACCCGGGCCGCGGCCCTTCCGGCCGAGCACCGTGCGCGGCTCATGCGGTTCGCCCGCGAGTCCTCCTTCGACATGGGTGCCCGTCTGTTCCACGAGGGCCGGCACGCCGACCGGTTCTGGATCATCCGGACCGGCACCGTCGCCCTCGACCTGCACGTACCGGGCCGCAGCGCCGCCGTCATCGAGTCGCTGGGCCACGGCGAACTGGTCGGCTGGTCCTGGCACTTCCCGCCCTACGTGTGGCAGCTGGGCGCCGAGGCCACGAGCCCGGTGCGGGCCTACGAGTTCGACGCCGAGGCGGTGCGCAAGCTGTGCGGCGAGGATCCCGAGTTCGGCCACGCCGTCGCCGTCTGGGTCGGCGGTGTGGTCGCCCACCGACTGCACGCGGCCCGTATCCGGCTGCTCGACCTGTACGCCCCCTACGGCAGCGGGGGCCGGTGAACCCCACCCGCGACCGCACCCACGTTCCGAGGAGGAGACCGTGCACGGCAGCCCGCACACCGTGAGCGACGTCATGACGCAGACGGTCGTGGCCGTCGGCCGCGACGCCCCGTTCAAGGAGATGATCGGTCTCATGGCGCAGTGGAAGGTCAGCGCCGTTCCGGTGCTCGAGGGCGAAGGGCGCGTGATCGGGGTCGTGTCCGAGGCCGACCTGCTGCCCAAGGAGGAGTTCCGCGACAGCGACCCCGACCGGTTCACCCAGCTGCGCCGGCTGCCTGACCTGGCCAAGGCGGGCGCCGTGACGGCCGGGGAGCTGATGACCTCCCCCGCGGTCACCGTGCACCCCGACGCCACGCTCGCCGAGGCCGCGCGCATCATGGCCCAGCGCCGGGTCAAGCGGCTGCCCGTCGTCAACAGTGAGGGAATGCTGGAGGGCATGGTCAGCCGGGGCGACCTGCTGAAGGTCTTCCTGCGGTCGGACGACGAACTCGCCGAGGAGATCCGCCGGGAGATCGTCTCCTCGCTCTTCCCCGCCCCGCCCGAACCCGTCCAGGTCAGTGTCCGCGACGGCGTGGTCACCCTCACCGGCCGCATCCGGGACACCTCGCTGGTGCCCGTGGCCGCCCGCCTGGTACGGGCCGTCGAGGGCGTTGTCGACGTCGACTGCGACCTCACGAGCGGCGCGACGCCGGCCGAGCCGCGCTGACCTCGACGGCCTCAACGCGCCCGCGTCAAGGCCGCGGCAGTCGTGCGGGTCAGTCGTGCGGTACGAGCACGACCGGCCGGGTGACGTGGTGGACGAGGGCGTGCGCGACCGGACCCGCGTGGGCGCCGACTCCGGGGTGCCTCCTGCGGCGGCCCACCACCAGCAGGGCCGACCCGCTCACGGCGCGCGGCAGAACGTGGGCCGGACGCCCCTCGTGCAGGGTCTCGGCCACGTACACGGCGGGGAACTTCCGCCGCCAGGGCTCCAGCAACGCGGTGAGCTGCCGTTCCGCCTCCTGCCTGAGCGATCCGCGGGTCCGCGCGTCCGGCAGCCCGTGGCTCAGCGGCACGTGCCAGGCGTGCACCACCCGCAGGGGCGCCCTGCGCAGTTCGGCGGTGCGGAAGGCGAAGTCCAGGACGGCGTCGCAGGGGCCGTCGGTGTCGACGGCGACCGCCACGTCGCGGAGTGCGGTCAGGGTCGTGGGACGTCCGAAGGCGTCCGGGAGGTGTTCGCTCTGCGCGCTCTCCCCCGCTCGTACGAGGACGACGGGTCGCTCGGCGTGCAGCGCGGTCGCCATGGCCACCGAGCCGAGGACGAAGCCTCCGACCGCGCCGAGCCCCTGGCTGCCGATGACCAGCAGTTCGGCGTTCTGTGCCTCGTCGAGCAGTGCGGGACCCGGCCGGCGGCGCACCTGCTCGCCGGACAGCTCCAGCCGCGGGTACGACGCGGTGAGCTGGTCGACGGTGTCCCGCAGCATCCTCCGCGCGCGGGACTGCGGCACGCGCATCTCGGGCAGGTCCGCTCCCTGGGCGGTGTCGGGCAGGCCTTCCCAGGCGTGCACCAGCCGAAGCGGCAGCCCTCGCCTGAGGGCTTCCCTGGCCGCCCAGTGGGCCGCGGCGAGGCTCTCCCGCGAACCGTCCAGGCCGGCCACGACAGGTCTCAGCATGACGGTCACCTTCCCTCGTCCCCTCGCTGTCCCCTCGCTCGTGCCCCGGCGAGGTGCGCGGCCGGCGTCACACCAGTCGCGCACCCCGGTGTGGTGCAGCGCCCCTGCTCAGGCGTGCCGCACCGGGATGGTCCTGGTACCCGTCTTCTCCTCCGGGACCGGGACCGTGATGGTCAGGACTCCATCCTTGTACTCCGCGTTCGCCTCGTCGCCGCGGGCACCGGCCGGCAGCCGGACCGAGCGGGCGAACGTGCCGTAGAGGAACTCCGTGCGGTGCTTCTGCGTGCTTTCCTCGATGCGCTCGGCCCGCAGGGTCAGCATGTTCTCCTCGACGGTGATCTCGACGTCCTTCGCCGGGTCGATGCCGGGGAGTTCGGCCCGCAGCACGTACGAGCCGTCGCTCATGTGCTCCTCGATCCGGATGCCGTGCAGTGCCGGGGCGTTCGGGCCCCCTGCCTCCACCCATCCGAACAGGTCGGGCAACGTCGGCCAGCCGGGCAGCCGCTCGATCACGCCGCTCATGTCACCCGCCTCCCTTCGTCTTGTCCCGTTGTCCAGTCTCGCGCGTCCGGGCCGCGGCGGAGGGGGGCCGACCGGCCCGGCGGGTGGCGGGCGCGGTGGGCCCGAGGTCCCGCCCCGGCGGGGACGAACGGCCGGTGTGCCCGTGGTCGGGCGGCCCCGGGCGGGACGGCCACGAGGATGTCAGGCTGAAAGTGGAGGCAGTCGTTCGGGCGACCGTCTGCTCGGCGGGCCGGGGGTGCACAAGGGACCCGGGGGCGGTCGCAGGACCGGAGGGAGCAGCCATGAGGGCGAACACATCCGTCCGGCGCCCGCTGTGGCGGTGGCGGCGCAACCCGATGCGCCGGCGCGAGGACGTGATCGAGGGCTGGGTCCTGCTGGCCACCTGGGCCGTCGTCGTGGTGGGCGCTCCGCTGACGGGGGTGGTCGTCGGACAGGCGACGGCGGACGGCCTCGCCCGGCAGCAGGTGGAGCGGCACACGGCCACCGCCGTGCTGGTCCGCACCGAGCGCTCGCCCGGCGCCACCGTGGCGGCGCCGGGCGACCGGGTCATGGGGACCGTCCGCTGGACGGCACCGGACGGTACCCGGCACGAGGACCGGACTGCGGTCGCGTCCACCCTCGCGGCGGGCGACCGGATCGTGGTCTGGACCGATCCGCACCACCGGGTCACACCCCCGCCCCTGACCCCGTCCGAGGCCGCGACGCAGGCGGCCGCCACGGGCGCGATGGTGTCGCTCGCCCTCGCGGGGGCGGCCGGCGGCGGATGGTGCGCGGCCCGTGCCGCACTCGACCGGCGCCGCGCCCGCGCCTGGGAGGCGGAATGGCGCAAGGTCGGACCGCAGTGGGGCCGCGCGGCCCGCTGAGGACCACGGTCGTCATGTCCCCCGTGCTGCCCGGCCGTTGAGGATGATGGCCGTCATGTCCCTGGTACGCCCTGGCCGTTCCGGGGCAGCGGATAGCGGAGCAGGACGCCCACGCCCTCGTGCAGCCGCACCTCCCGCTCGGGCACCAGGACCAGTTCCGCCCGCGTGCCGACCAGGGCCCGGGTCAGCGCCGCGTCGGCGCGCTCCGCGCGCACGTCCTGAACGCCGTAGGAGTGCAACTCCTCTTCGGTGAGGGCGAGTTGGCCGGGTTCCGGGCCAACCCACAGGCGCCGGGGCGACTCGGGGTGGTTGTTGAGGAACAGCGCCCTGACCCGGCCCCGTTGCAGCGCCGACACGGCGGCTGACAGTCCTTCGGCCGTCGCTCCGCCCTGTGCCCGCTGGGCCAGGAAGACGTCCAGCAGGCCCCGGTCGTGTGCGGCCATACGTCCGCTGAAGAGGCTCTCGAGCCGCTGCTCCAGCACGGCCCGGCCCGGCACCGCCTCCCCCGTGTCCTCCACCGTGGTGACATGTCCGCGCAGGGACTGGGGAAGCCGGTTGACGAGGATGCCGCGGGCCCAGACGTCACCCGCCACGACCACGGCCTCGCAGTCGATGCGCCGTGCGTGGCCCTCCAGTTCCTGACCAATCACCTGAGCCGCCCGGGGCCAGTCGGTCGCCGGGACCTCCTCGTGCAGGCGGCGCCCGGGGGCGACCTTGGTCAGGGGCCAGGTGCCGGCCTCGGCGTCCACGCGTACGGTGCCGGTCGCCTCGGTGGAATGACGTCCGCCGTAGCGGACGCGCACCGCCAGGTACGGGATCCCGGGCGCGTGCTGGACGATCAGCGGCATGGTGTCCGGCAGCGTTCCGAAGTGGGCCGTGTCCCGCGTCGGCGGGGCCGGCAGCTCGTCCAGCAGGGCCGCCTGGCCGTGCGCGGTGAACACCGCCTGCCCGTGAGTGCCGGGTACCTCCGTGTCGCTGCCCAACAGGTCCGCCACCGCGGCGATGGTGCCCCCGTCCGCCCCCTCGGACGTCAGGGCGTCCCGCAGACGGCGCCACCGCAGTGCTATGGCCGCGTCGGGATCGGCGACGGCGCTGTCGCGGGAGGTGTCCAGATACACCGACGCGAACGGACCGGACTGCTTGTACAGAGGTTCGAGAAAGGAAAGCCTCATGGTCGCTCCCGACTGCCCCGCCGCCCCGCGCCCACCCGAAGCCGCCCACGGCGGCCTCCTGGCGAACTCCCGGCCGGCCCGCCAGTCACCCACGCCCTCAGTCTCGCACCGATCCGACCCGCCTGCCGTCCCCACGCCCGGCGCGGTCGAGGGCGGCTCCGGCGGCTCGGGCTGCACGGCCCGGCGGGCCACAGGACAATGGAGTCGGCGCGCGATCCGCCCGGACGGGCAGGGGAAGGCGGTGGCCTGTGATGACGTACGTCGCTGTGAGTGCGCTGAGCCATCCGGGACTGATCCGCGACCACAACGAGGACAGCCTGGTCGCCGGACCCTGGACCCTGTGCGCCACGGTGACCGAGAACCCGCAGACGCTGGTGTTCCCCCTCGGTACGCCCCTCGTCGTCGCGGTGGCCGACGGGATCGGCGGCCAGCCCGGCGGCCACGTGGCCAGTGCCCTGGTGGTCCGGCAGCTCGCTCTGGCCGGGCCCGCCCTGAGCGACGAGGACGACGTCCGCGAGGTGCTGCACGCCTGCAACCGACGGGTGTACACCGCCGCAGAAGGCGACGGTCCGGCCACGATGGGCACCACCGTCGCGGGCGCCGTCGTCCTGCCCGGGTCGCTGCTGGCGTTCAACGTGGGCGACAGCCGGATCTTCGCCGCGCCCCGGGACGGGCTGCTCCAGGTCAGCGTGGACGACAACCCGCCGACCCCGCCGGGGCAGCGCACGACGTCGCTGCTGACCCAGGCCCTCGGCGGCGCCCGGACGTACCACGCCGTCACCCCGCATGTGACGGCCTGTCCCCTGGCCCCGGGCGACCGGTACCTGATCTGCACCGACGGCCTGACCGACCCGGTGCCGAACGACGTCCTGGTCGAGCTGCTGCGGGAGTTCGACGACGGCCGGGCGGCCTTCGAACTGTGGAAGGCCGCCATCGCGGCCGGAGGACCCGACAACATCACGCTCGCGGTGGTGCGGATCGTGGACCGGTGACCTCCCCGCGGGCCCCGTTCCCGAAGGATGTTCGAAGGACTCAGGAGTCGAAGCCGTACCGCCCCCGCAGGCGCACGAAGCACGCGGGCGTGAGCACCCGCCGCGGCTCCAGTCCCCTCGCGGTGCGCAGGAAGGACACGACCTGCTCCCTGCCGCCGGGCCCGACGGGCTGCACGAGGCGGCCGCCCGGCCGCAGTTGCGCGGACAGCGGCGCGGGAACCTCCGGGAAGGCGGCGGACACGACGACCGCGTCGTAGGGAGCACGCTCCGGCACTCCGCCGCTGCCGTCCCCGACCCGCAGCTCGACGTTCCGCAGGCCCTGGCCGGCCAGGTTGCGCCGTGCCTGCTCCGCGAGGTCCGGCCGCAGCTCGACGGTCACGACGTCGGCGGCCAGGGTGGCGAGCAGCGCGGTCTGGAAGCCGAGTCCGGTACCGACCTCCAGGACGTGCTCGTCCCCGCTCAGCGCGAGGCCGTCGATCATCAGGGCGGAGAGCGAGGGCTGGGTGGTCACCTGTCCGTGGCCGATCGGAAGGGGGATGTCGCGGTGGGCGTCGGCGCGGTGACCGGTGGGCACGAACGCCGCCCGGGGCGTGGCGCGTACGGCCCCGAGCAGCCGTTCGTCGCGGACACCGGCGGCTCGAACGGCCCGGACGAGAGCCTCGGCCGAATGGGCGGCTCCGGACATCGCACTGCTTCCCCTGCGCGGTCGGAGGGCGAGCGTGCCGTCGCACTGGCGCCCTCGCAGTCATCGTCCCACCTGGCCCGCCGGACCGGTCGGTTCCAAGTGCCGCGACAGGCAACGTTTGCCCCGTCGCGACGCCCGGCACGCCCTCTCGCCGCACCGGCCGAAAGCCCAAGTACATCCAGTACGCGGACTTCCGGCCGGCACTCCCCCAAGCTCTTCGAGCAGGGGGGACCCCCAGAGCACGCACCGGACGCCGCTCCTTGACGGGCAAACGTTGCCCGCCGCGACACTAGACTGAGAGACGTGGTTCGGGCCAACGAGGAGGTCGAGGCACTCCTTCAGGAGTACGCGGACCTCATCGCCATCACCGGAGGCGACGCGTTCAAGGCGCGCGCCTACGAGAAGGCCGCCCGCGCGATCGGCGGCCACCCCGCCGACGTCTCCCGCCTCGATGTCGCGGGTCTGAAGGAGATCCCGGGCGTGGGCAGGTCGATCGCGGAGAAGGTCGTCGAGTACTTCCGCACCGGCAACGTCACGGTGGTGGAGGAGACGCGGGCCACGATTCCGGCGGGCGTACGGCAGTTGATCACCATCCCCACCCTCGGACCCAGGAAGGCGATGACCCTCTACGAGGACCTGCACATCTCCTCGGTGGCCGAGCTGACCGACGCGATCAGGGCGGAGAAGCTGCGCGACCTGAAGGGCTTCGGGAAGAAGACCGAGGAGAACATCCTGCACGGCATCGCCCTCATGCGGCAGGCCGGGGAGCGGATCCCACTGGGCACCGCCATGGAGTCCGCCGAGGACGTCGTCGCCGAGCTCTCCCGGATCACCGGGTGCGCGCAGTGCGCGTTCGCGGGATCGCTGCGCCGCATGAGGGAGACCATCGGGGACATCGACGTCCTCGTCGCCGCCGAGCGTTCGGCGCCCTTCATGGACGCGCTCACCGAGCTGCCCTCGACCGGCGAGGTCGTCGTGCACGGCGCGAAGAAGACCTCGATCCGCACCGACACGGGCCTCCAGGTCGACCTGCGCGTGGTGCGCCCGGACTCCTGGGGCGCCGCGCTCCAGTACTTCACCGGTTCCAAGGCGCACAACATCCGCACCCGGACGATCGCCGTCCACCTGGGGTTGAAGCTCTCCGAGTACGGTCTGTTCGACGCCGAGAGCGGCGAACGGGTCGCCTCCCGCTCGGAGGACGAGGTGTACGCGAGGCTCGGCCTGCCGTGGATCCCGCCCACGCTGCGCGAGGACCGGGGCGAGATCGAGGCCGGCCTGCGCGGCGAGCTGCCCGAGGTGGTCACGGAGGACGACGTCAAGGGTGACCTGCACACCCACACCGACCTCACCGACGGTCTCGCCCCGCTGGAGGAGATGGTCGCCGCGGCCGCCGACCGGGGCTACGCGTACTACGCGGTCACCGACCACGCGCCCGACCTCGCCATGCAGCGCATGACCGAGGAGAAGGCCCTCGCCCAGCGCGAGCAGGTGCGCGCGCTGGACGGCCGGCACCGCGGAATGCGGGTGCTGCACGGCACCGAGCTCAACATCGGCCCGGACGGGGACGTGGACTGGCCCGACGAGTTCCTCGCGGGTTTCGACCTCTGCGTGGCCTCGGTGCACTCCCACTTCGGGCTCAGCCGCAAGGCGATGACCCGGCGGCTCGTGCGCGTCTGCGAGAACCCCCGCGTCCATGTCATCGGCCATCCCACCACCCGTCTGATCGGCAGGCGGCCGGGCATCGACGCCGACCTCGACGAGGTGTTCGCCGCCTGCGCCCGCACCGGCACGGCCCTGGAGATCAACGCCCAGCCGGACCGTCTCGACCTGAGCGACGAGGACGTCCTGCGGGCCCGGAGCCACGGGGCGAAGTTCGCCGTCGACTCCGACGCCCACTCCCTCCTCCACCTCGCCTACCTGCGCTACGGGATCGGCACGGCACAGCGCGGGTGGCTGACCCCGGACGACGTGATCAACACCTGGCCGCTGCGGCGACTGCGCCGCTTCCTGCGCAAGGAGCGGGCCGCCTGAGGCACCCCGGGCCGGGCGGCCCGGGGGGGTGGAGGGACGAAACAGGGGGGGTGGACATCGCAAACACGAGGGGGG